>JAFLCH010000068.1 GCA_017303775.1 Anaerolineae bacterium
GGGGTGATCGAGCATACGATTCAGCACATGATGCAGGTGGCGGTGCGGAAGGAACGCATCCGGCAGCAATATTGAGGCGCGGGGGATGATGCGATGACCATCCCCCGGAAGTGTGATCAGCCTTTGATGCCGGAGAGGGCGACGCCACGAATGAAGTGACGCTGCAAGAGGAAGAAGACGATGATCATGGGTACGGCGACGAGGGTGGAGGCGGCCATCATGAGATGGTACTTGGTGCCGTACTGGGTTTGAAATTGGGTGAGGCCGACGGCGAGGGTGCGCATCTGGTCGTTGGTGGTGGTGACGAGCGGCCAGAGCAGACTATTCCAGTTGTCGAGAAAAACGAATACGGCGAGGGCAGCCAGCGGACCGGTGGAGAGGGGAAGCACGATGCGGAAGTAGGTTCCCAGCTCACCGGCTCCGTCGATGCGGGCTGCCTCGAAAAGTTCATCGGGAAGGGTGGAGATGAATTGGCGCATGAGGAAGATGCCAAAGGCGCTCATGGCACCGGGGACGATGAGGGCGGTGTAGGAGTTGAGCCACTTGAGGTCGCGCATGAGGGTGAAGAGGGGCACGACGACGACGTGGAAGGGGATCATGAGGGTGGCGAGGATGAGCAAGAAGAATATGTTTTTGCCGGGAAAATTGTATTTGGCGAAGGCATAGCCGGTGAGGCTGCAAAAGAATAGGTTGAGCAGGGTGGTGGTGGTGCTGACGAAAAGACTGTTCACAAAATAGCGACCGAAGGGCGCAGAGTTGAGGGCATCGGTGTAGTTCTGGAAGCGCAGGTCGTAGGGAATCCATTCGATGGGAATGGTGAAAAGGCGGTTGGGGGCTTTGAGGGAACTGACGACCATCCAGATGAGGGGCAGGCAGATGATGACTGCACCGAGGATGAGAACCGTGTAAAAGAAGAGACCGCGCGTGAGACGCCCTGTGCGGGACTGGCCGGTCACGGCATGAGAGGTAGGCAGTTCTTCAGCATAGGTGTTGGTGGTCATGGTTTAGACTTCCCGCCGTCTGATGAGATAGAGCTGGATGAAAGTGAGGGTGACGAGGATGGCAAAGAGCACGAGTGAGATGGCTGCCGCGCGCCCCATGTTGAGGTTGGTGAAGGCTTCCTGATAGATGAGGTAGCCGAGGACGTTGGTGCTGTCGTTGGGGCCGCCACGGGTGATGAGGTATTGATAGACGAAAGCCTGAAAGCCGTTGAGGAGGGAGATGATGACGACAAAGACGGTGGTGGGGAGGAGCAACGGCATGGTGACAAAGCGGAATACCTGAATCCGGTTGCCGCCATCGACACGGGCGGCGTCGTAGTATTCCTGCGGGATGTTTTGCAGGCCGGAGATGAAGATGATCATGTAGTAGCCGAAGACGCGCCAGATGGCGACGATGACGAGGGCGATGAAGGCGTAGTTGCCATCGGTGAGCCACGGGATGGTTTGGCCGCCGGTGAAGGGGGAGATGATGGCGTTGACCGCGCCCTGCGGATGAAAGAGCAAGCGCCAGACGATGGAGATGACGGTTTCGGAGAGGATGATGGGCACGAAGTAGAGGGTGCGGAAAAGACCGCGCCCGCGAAAATCCTGCGTGAAAAGGAGCGCCATGGAGAGGGCGACGATCCACATAGGGACGGCGTAAGTGCCGACGAACTTGAAGGTGTTGACGAGCGCCTTCTGAAAACGGCCATCCTGAAAGATGTAGGTATAGTTATCCAGACCGACAAACTGGGGCGGGCTGACGAGATTCCAGTCGTAGAGACTGAGACGAGCCGCGCTGATCATGGGATAGTAAGCGAAGAGGATGAAGAAGAGGATGGCGGGTAGGGCAAAGAGAAAGCCCCACAGGGATCGCTTACGATAGATGGTCATTTTGATCATCGGAGACCTCGGAAGATGGCTGATGAACCGAATTCATGAGGGTGTGTGCTAAAGGTGACAGAGAGGGAATTACTCCCTCTCTGCCCTCATGACTGACAAAAGCGGCTAGAGCTATTTAGCTTCAGCCAGCCAAGAATTGGTTGATTTCGTCGTTGGCAAGGTTGAGCGATTCTTGAGCGTCCATGCCCTCGAGGAGCACACGTTCCAGCGCACGGGTGAGGATGCCGGGGAGGGAACCGCCACCGGGGACGGCGGGCAGGAAGGCGTTACCGGCCATATCTTCGAGGAAGATGCTGACGAAGTTGCCATCCATGAGTTCGCTGTTGGCGGCGAGATCCTTGCGGGGCTGGAGGGTGAGCACGTCGGTCAGATAGCGTTCAGCGGCTTCGGTGCTGGTGAGGTAGCTGACCAACTGCCAGCAGGCGGTCTGGGCTTCCGGAGTGGCCTGACTGCTGGTGTAGATGCCATAGGCGAAGAGCATGCTGCCGGTGTCGTTGACGGCATCGGCAAAGCGGGGCAGGGGAGCGGCGCTGATGTTGTCGGTGAGGTCGGGGTTCTGTTCCTGAATGTAGGGGAGATACCACGCACCGGAGACAACCATGGCAACGTTGCCTTCATAGAAGCCGATGGACGAAGGGGTGAGGGCGGGGCCACCGAATTCGGCGGCATAGTCGCGCATGAATTCGTAGGTCTTGACCCAACCTTCGGTGTTGACGGTACCGGCGCTGAAGTCTTCGTTGAAGTAGGTGCTGCCGAGTTGATAGGCCATACCGGCGTAGGTCACGCGGCCAGAGACGATTTCATCGGGAATGGGATAGGCGAAGTCGAAGGCGCGCTGGGTGATGTTGCCGTTGCCGTCACGGATGGTGAGGGCGGGGGCGAGTTCTACGAGTTCTTCCCATGTGGTGGGGGCATCTTCGACCGGATCGAGGCCGGCGGCTTCAAAGAGATCGTTGTTGATGAAGAGGGCGTAGTTGCCGACTTCGGTGGGGACAGCGTAGAGAGTGTCATTGCTGATGAAGGTGCCGAGGGTGCCATCAATGTAGACATCGATGAGTTCATCCTGCGAGGCGTAACCCATGGCAGCGAAATCAACCGGCACGACCGCACCGGAAGGAACGAGATCCGGCACGCGGGTGGCGACGACGTTGAAGCAGTCCGGGCCTTCACCACCGGCGAGGGCGGTGAGGAGCTGTTCGACATAGAGGGGATCGTCGCCGGGGCCAACGGTGTATTCAACGGTGACGCCGGGATGATCGGCCTCGAAGCGGGCGATCATATCGCGGTCGATGGGAATACGAGGCGTGCTGTCATGTGACCAGTACTTGATGACCAGATTATCTTGGGCCGAGATGCCAGTGACTGACATGGCGACCAAGAAAACGACGACGAGTACGATACCGACACGATGTTTCATTCTCATTGCTGTCTCCCGTAGAAAAAACTAAAGAACATTTTATACGCACGCCTGTAATGCCACAGTTACCTCAAACGACAAGCAGATTGGAGGGGGGGATAAGTCGTGTGAAATTCCCTGTGGCATTAAGGTTACTTACAGATAGTAACAAAGATCTTGTTAATTGTCTACAAGTTTGGTAAAACTCCTTTAACAATTGGACAGACGGCATCAAAAAAATAAAGTTGCAGCGGGGGGAAAGTGGGGCTGCAAAGGGAATGCAGGGGTGGCAGGGACACCTTTTTTTATTTGAGACCGTTGGGCAGGATTTGAAAAATTGGACTTATTGAGCTGCCAGTGATGGCTGAAAGACCGGTGTGATGGAGCCGCATGAACCACGCCTTCTGGGCGATGTGCTGGAAAGAACGGCGGAATTGTTGGGGGATAAAGAGGCGCTTATTTATGGAGAGGAGCGGCTGACGTGGGGGGCTTTTAACGCGCAGGTGGATGATCTGGCGTGCGCGCTGCTGGCGGCAGGCGTTGAACGCGGGGATCGGATTGGAATCATTTGCACGACGCGACCGGAATATCTGTGCGTGTATCTGGCGGCGGCGCGAATCGGGGCAGTGCTGGTGGGGTTCAATGTGCAGTTTACGCCGGCTGAGGTGGAGACGCTGGCGAAACTGACGCGACCACGGGTGATGGTGATGGTGGACGCGGTGAAAGGGCGGGCGGTGGCGGCACCGCTGCTGGAGCTGCTGGGACGACTGGACTATGTGGAGCAGGTGCTGGTGGTGGGCGAGGACGCGCCTGCCGGAGCCGAGACTTTGTCGGGGTGGATCGGGCAAGGGCGACCGGATATGCGGGCTGCGCTGGCGGCACGGAAGGCGATGCTGGACGCGGAAGACAGCGCGCTGATCGTGTTCACGTCCGGCTCGACGGGGGTTCCTAAGGGGGCGGTGCTGACTCACCGGAGCATCTTGACGACGGGGCGGGTGCAGGTGCGGGAGTTCGGGGTGCGGGAGGATGATCACATCCTGCAAAACAAGCCGATGAACCATGTGGGCGGGGCGATTAACCTGACGGTGCCGGCGCTGATCACAGGGGCGACGCTGGTGTTTATGGATCACTTCCATCCGGTGCGGGCGCTGGAATTGGTGGCGGCAGAGCGCATCACAATTCTGGGGCAAGTGCCAACGATGTTCATTATGGAGTTCAACCTGCCGGATTTTGAGCGCTATGATTTGTCGTCGGTGCGGCTGGCGATTGTGGGGGGCGCGGCTACGCCTGTGCCGGTGATGCGGCAGATTATGGCGACGGCAGAATCCGTGATCACGGGTTACGGGATGACGGAGACCGGCGGGTATGTGACGTTCACGCGGGCGGATGACCCGGCAGAAGTGATCGCGCGGAGTGTGGGACGGATGGCGGGGGAGTATGAACTGTGCATCGTGGATGAGGCGCGCCGGCCACTGCCGACAGGGGCGGTTGGCGAGGTGGCGATGCGCGGGGGGTGTTTGCTGAAGGCGTACTTTGAGAATCCACAGGCCAGCGCAGAAGCGTTCTCGGCGGATGGCTGGTTCTACAGCGGGGATGTGGGGTATTTGGATGAGCGGGGTTACCTGACGCTGGTTGACCGGCGCAAGGATATGTACATCAGCGGGGGATACAATGTGTATCCGCGCGAGATTGAATTGTATCTGGCACAGCATCCACAGGTTGAGATGGTGGCGGTGCTGGGGGTGCAGGACGCGGTGATGGGGGAGGTGGGGCTGGCGTGTGTGACGGGCAGGGGGTTGACGGAGGCGGCGCTGCTGGCATTTTGTGAGATCGGTTTGGCGGGGTATAAGATCCCCCGGCACTTCGTGCTGCGGGAGACGCTGCCGCTGACGCCGCTGGGCAAGATTGATAAACCACGATTACGCAAGGAGTTGATGACTGATGGAACCCGTGACAGTTGAGCGGCAGGGGGCGGTGGCGTGGGTGTGGCTGAGCCGACCGGAACGGCTGAACGCGCTGAATCAGGCGAGCATCGAGCGATTGTACGCGGTGTTCGAGGGGTTGGGCGGGGATGAGACGGTGCGCGCGATTGTGCTGGCGGGGCGCGGGCGGGCGTTTTGCGCGGGTTTTGATATTGAGTGGATGGCGGGGCGGACGCCGGCGATGGTGCGCGAAGATCGGGCATATCTGCGGCGTTTTTTTGATGTGATCGAGGGCTGCCCACAGCCGGTGATCAGCGCCGTGCAGGGGGATGCGATGGGCGGCGGGTTGATCCTTACGATGGTTTCGGACATGGTGGTGGCGAGCGAGGCGGCGCGATTCGGTGTGCCGGAGATTAAGATCGGCATCTTTCCGTCGCTGCGGTTGATCCCACGGCTCGAACGGTTGGTGGGGATGCGGGCGGCGAAGATGATGGCGCTGACGGGCGATCCGGTGGATGCTGCGACGGCGCTGAATATGGGATTGGTTTCACAGGTGACGACGGGTGAGCGATTGTATGAAGCGGCGGCGGCGCTGGCGGCACAGGTCGCAGCGTCACCGATGGGGACGGCGCGGGCGATCAAAGCGGCGTTTGTGGCTCATCCGCAAGGGGATTATGCAGATTGGGAAACGGAGGCGGCGGTGTCGTGCTGGGCGCAACCGGAGCGGGAGATGCTCATGCAGCGTTTTCTGGCGAAGCGCAACCGGAGCGAATGAACGTACAATAATAATGTGCTGTGATTGATTATTTTGGCTCATTCGGACATAGAATCTTCAGTAATATTTCATAATCTTGTGACTTGCATGTTCCAAAGACCAGTAAAATGGATATACAGCATCTCATGGAGATGTTTCATTGCTGCTCGCGCTACCTGACCGGTGGGGCGAGAACTTGCCGGCAAAGGTGATGATTGTGACTGAAATACTGGTTATTGATGATGATCCTAATTTATGTCGTTTGATCACTGACATTTTGCGTCTTTCCGGCTTCGAGACCGTGATCGCGACGAATGGTAAGGATGGGCTGGAGAAGCTGGTGGAGCAACGGCCTGATCTGGTGCTTTGTGACGTCGATATGCCGGGTGTGAGCGGCTTTGATGTGCTGGAGGCTTTGCGAGGCGACCCGCGCACGGAGGCGATTCCGCTGTTGTTTGTGACGGCGCGGCAAGAGCGAGATGCGATGCGACGGGGGATGGAACTGGGGGCAGATGATTATGTAACGAAGCCATTTGCCCCGGCTGAACTGCTGGCGGCGGTGAATACCCAGCTCAAGAAACAGGCAACAGCCAACAAATATGAGACAGCACTGCGGCAGATGCGGCGCAATATCGTGTACGCGCTGCCACACGAACTGCGGACGACCTTGTTCGGTATTTCCGGCTATGCCCAGTTGATCAAGATGGATTATGAGACGATTGAACGCGAGATGCTGGGGGATTACGCGGATAAAATCTTGATCGCGGGGGAGCGGTTGGAACGGCTGATTGAGAATTTTCTGGTGTACGCGCAGCTTGAGTTGATCAGCGGGGATGAACAACAGGTCGAGGAACTGCGGGGGCATATTGCCGGCCATGTGGACAATGTGGTGCAGACCGAGATGCAGAAGGTGGCGGGCAAGTACGGGCGCAAGGCGGATGTGCAGTGTGAACTGCTGGATCTGGCGCTGCAAATTTCGGAGAAGAATTTACGTAAGATCGTGGGCGAGGTGGCCGATAACGCGTTCAAGTTTTCGAACGCCGGTACGCCAGTTGAGGCGCGGATGGACACCGACGGGAATCTGTTACGGCTGACGATACGCGATTCCGGACGGGGGATGAGCACGGAACAGATTGAGCGAATCGGGGCGTTCATGCAGTTCGACCGGATGCTGCATGAGCAGCAAGGGATGGGATTGGGGCTGTCGATTGCCAAGCGGCTGACCGAGCTGCATCAGGGGCAGATGGTGATTGAAAGCCAGCCGGGTGTGGGGACTGCTATCCAGATTGTGTTCCAATACCAGTAGAGTCCCCAAGCGAGGCGGAAGATAGGTTATTTATTCACCCAGCGGATGTCATAGGAATCAGGTTTTTCCCGTTCGGCAGTCAGTTCGGTGCGGCGGATTTTCCCCATCTGGTTGCGAGGTAAGACTCGCAAAAACTCATATGATTTAGGAATTTTATAAGAGGCGAGACGCTCGCGGGCATAGCGGTTGAGTTCGCTGACGTCAGGGGGGTGGAGCGGGTCACGCGGTTGGATGATGGCGTGGACGGAACGCCCCCAGTCGTCGTGCGGGATGCCAACGACGACGAGATCCGCGACTTCAGGATGTTCACTGAGGGCGGCTTCGACTTCGGCGGGGTAGATGTTGGCTCCACCGCTGACGATCATGTCGGTACGGCGGTCGGCGATGTAGAGGTAGCCGTCTTCATCCAGCCAACCAAGATCACCGACACTGGCGTAACCGTCAGGTGTACGGGGGAGGGGAGGGGAGCCGATGTATTCGTAGGTGGGGTTGTCGTGCAGGCGTCTGACGTAGATTTCACCCACTTCGCCGGAGGGGAGCGGCTGCCCGTGCGGGTCGAGAATTTTGAGGAGGGTGTTGTGGGGACGGCCAACGCTGCCGGGGTGTAGGAGCCACTCGTCGCCACGGATGCGGGCTGCGCCGATGCCCTCGGTTGAGCCATAGCCTTCGTAGATCTTCTCCGCGCCGATCAGGTCGATCCAAAAGCGTTTGATCCACGGCGGGCAGGGGGCGGAGGTGTGGTAAATGGCGGCGAGGGATGAGAAGTCGCGATGGGTGACAGCGGGCAGGCGGGCAACACGCCCCATCATGGTGGGGGACATGAACATGAAGTTGACGTGGTGGCGTTCGATGAGATCGACGACGCGCGATTCGTTGAAGCGTTCCATGACGATGAGCAACTGGTCGTCGAAGAGGCCGGAGAAGGCCCAGCCATGCGGCGAGTTGTGGTAGAGGGGGCCGGCGAGAAGCTGGGTTTGGCCGGGGGCGTAACCGGCACCGTAGCCGAAATAGTTTTCACCGGGGCGGGTGGCCCATAGGCGAGGGTCTACGATGATTTTGGGGCGACCGGTTGAACCACCGGAGGCGATGGCGCGACCGGGGTGGGGGATGTGGTCAGGCGGCGGGGTGGTCGGGAAGTGCGCTGAGGCGACGAGATCGGCACGGGTGAGGAGGGGGAATTCAACGTCCTGCCAATCGGCGATGATGAGGGTGGGCTGGCCGACTTCGAGGACGCGATCCCGTTCCCAGACGGGCAGGGCGGCACGCAGCGGCAAGACGAGCGAGCCGAGCTTCCAACCGGCGAGGGTGGCGTAGATGTGTTCGGGCGAGTTGGGCAAGCCGATGACTAAGAGGGTACGCGGGCCGATGCCATGACCGGCTAAGAAGTGGGCGATCTGGTTGGAGCGGAATTCCAGCTCACGCCATGTGATGGGATGTTCCTCACCACTTTCGGCCACAAAAATGATGGCGATTTTGTCGGGATGTTCGGCGGCCAGCAGCGTGGTGCGCCGCCCGTATGAGATGAGTTCCGACCCGGCCATGCGTTACAACCCTCCTGTGACTTCCAAGACCTGCCCGGAGACATAATTTGAATAGGGGCTGGCGAAGAAGAAGATGGCTCCGGCGGCTTCATCAACGGTGCCGGGACGTCCCATAGGGATGGTGTTCATGGCGGTTTCGCGCATGGTTTGGGGAATGCCGAGGTTGACGCGCGTGCCATCGCGTTCGGTGAAGCGTTCGCCATCTTTGGGTTGGGTGAGGCGGGTGTCGATCATGCCGAAGGCGACGGCGTTGACCTGAATGTTGAAGCTGCCCCATTCTTTGGCGAGGGTGCGGGTGAGGCCGATGATGCCGGCTTTGCCTGCTGCATAGTTGGCCTGACCGGCTTTACCGCGCGTGCCGGTGGTGCTGCTGATGTTGATGATTTTGCGGGGCTGCGCTTGACCGTGCTGCTCGATTTCCTGCTTGGCGCGTTCACGCATGTAAGGGACGGTGGCTTGAATGAGGCGGAAGGGGGCGCGCAGATGTACGGCGAGCATGGCTTCCCACTGTTCTTCGGTCATTTTGTGAAAGACGTTGTCCCATGTGTAACCGGCATTGTTGACGAGAATATCAACCTGCCCGTAAGCATCGACGGTGGCGGCGACGAGGGCTTTGATGTCGTCGGCGCGGGTGACATCACAGGGGACGGCGAGGGCTGTGCCGCCGTCGGCTTGAATGCTGGCGGCGGTTTCCTGTGCCACAGCGGAGTCGATGTCGCTGATGACGACGCGCGCGCCCTGCTGGGCGAAGAGACGGGCGGCGGCGGCTCCGATGCCGCGTCCGCTGCCGGTGATTATGGCGACTTTGTTGGTTAAAACGCTCATCAGTGTCCTCTATTCGTGTTTAATTGGTGAGGTTTTCAAAAATGCCGGCAGCGCCCATGCCACCGCCGATGCACATGGTGACGAGGCCGTAGCGGCTGCGACGACGACGCATTTCGTTGAGCAGGTGGAGCGTGAGCTTGGCACCGGTGCAGCCGAGGGGATGACCGAGGGCAATGGCGCCACCATTGACGTTGACGATGTCGGGATTCATGTCCAAGTCATGCATGACGGGAACGGCCTGCGCGGCAAAGGCTTCGTTCAATTCGATGAGGTCGATGTCGGCCATTTGCAGACCGGCGCGATCTAATGCGCGGGGAACGGCGACAACCGGGCCGATGCCCATGATTTCGGGACGGACGCCACCGGCACTGAAGCCGACGAAACGGGCAAGGGGTTGAAAGCCGAGACGGGCGGCGGTGGCGGCCTCCATGATGATGACGGCAGCAGCGCCATCACTGAGGGGGCTGGAATTGCCAGCGGTGACGAGGCCATCGTCTTTGAAGGCCGGTTTGAGGCGGACGAGCGCTTCCAGCGTGGTTTCGCGGCGGAGGTGTTCGTCGTGGCGGAAGTGATGATGCACGACACGGCTGGAGCCATCAGCCTCTTCGATGGTTTCATCAATTTCGAGGGGGACGATTTCCTCATCGAAGTAGCCTTTGTCGAGGGCGAGGGCGGCTTTGCGATGGCTGTGGTAGGCAAATTCGTCCATTTCGTCGCGGGTGATGCCGCGTTCTGCGGCGAGGATTTCGGCAGTAAGCCCCATGTTCATGTAGACGCCGGGGTATTCCTGCTGGACGGTGGGGTTAGGGTCCCATTGGAAGCCGCCGCGTTTGACGAGCGACATGGTTTCGGCTCCACCGGCGATGATGATGTCCGACTCGCCGGTGAGGACACGCTGGGCGGCGATGGCGATGGCCTGTAGACCGCTGGCACAGAGACGGTTGAGCGTCATGCCGGCGACGCTGGAAGGCAGGCCGCTGCGTAAGGCGACCACGCGCCCCATGTTGTTGCCCTGCGGCCCTTCGGGATAGGCACAGCCGAGCACCACATCTTCAACCTGTGCAGGGTCAAGCCGGTCGCTGTGCAGGCTGAGCAGGTGGCGGATGACATGGGCGGCCATTTCGTCCGACCGATATTGGCGGGCCAAGCCTTTATGAGATTTGCCGACGGCAGTTCTGGCTCCGGCGACGATGACAGCTTCACGCATAAAAACTCCTTCTTACAAAAAATGATTCAAACAAACGCATTTAAGCCGGTTAGTTCACGCCCGATGATGAGCAGGTTGATTTCATTCGTGCCTTCATAGGTGTACATGGCTTCGGCGTCCGTCCAGAGGCGGGCGATGTGATGGTCGATGAGCAGGCCGTTGCCACCCATGATCTCGCGCGCCAAGCTGATAATTGTACGGGCTTTGGCGGCATTGTTGTACTTGGTCATAGCGATCATGGCATCATTGGCCTCACCGGACTGCATGAGTTCGGCGAGGTGCAAGCAGAGTAACTGCATCAGGTTGAGTTCGGTTGCCATCTCGACCAGTTTACGCTGGGTCAACTGGAAGGCGGCGAGGGGTTTGCCGAACTGCTGGCGGGTTTGGGCATAGCGCAGGGCGATTTCGTAGGCTGCGGCTGCGGCTCCGAGGGCTTCCCATGCGACGACGTACCGTCCGCGCGCCAGCACACGGGCTACATCACGGAAGGACTGCGCGTGTTCGAGGCGATTGGTAAGGGGCACACGCACATCGGTGAGGGTGATATGGGCGTTGAGGACGGCGCGTTTGGTGACTTTGCCGCTGAGGTTCTGGATGTGGAGGCCGGGGGTGTGGGTTGGATCTTCGACGACAAAACCCCCGAAGCGCCCGTTTTCATCGCGCGCCCAGATGATGAGCAGGTCGGCGATGGCGGCGTTGCCGATCCAGCGTTTGGCTCCGTTGAGGCGATAGGTGTCGCCATCACGGTGGGCGCGGGTTTGGACGTGGGCGGCGTCTGATCCCTGTTCCGGTTCGGTGAGGCCGAACGCGCCGATTTTCTCCAACCGCGCCATGTGGGGGAGCCAACGCTGCTGTTGTTGCGGCGACCCTAGCAGGCCGATTGACCCCATGGCGAGGCCGGAATGGACAGCGTAGAAGGTGGTGATGGAACCATCGGCGCGGGCGAGTTCCTGTACGACCAAGCCGAGTTCAAGCATATCCAAGCCAGCGCAACCATTCCCCTGCAAGATGCCGCCGATGATGGGCAGTTCGCGCAGGGCAAGGGCTATCTCGCGGGGGAATTCGGCACGCTCCCAGTAGTCATTGATGGCCGGCAGTACCCGCGCTTCTGTCCATCGGCGCACCTGATCGCGCAGCGCGCGCTGCTCGGGAGTCAGGCGGGAATCCAGACGGAGGAAGTCCAGCGGATCGGTGGGGGAGTGGGGGTGTGAATCGCCCATGAGTCAGCGCTCCGGCATATGTAAAACAACAGGATAGATGTCATTTGACTTTATTGTTAAATCTCCTATACTATAACTTACTTACCGTAAAAAAGTAACTTATTTGTCTAAAGAGGTTTTTGTGTCCGCAACGGTGCTGGTAATTTGCCCTCATGCAGATGATGGCGCGCTTTTTTGCGGCGGGCTGATCACCCGGTTTGCACAGGCAGGCTGGCGAGTGGTACTGGTACGGGTGACGGATGACCGGACAGACGCGATTGATTTGAGTTATGACGAGACGATTCGCGTCAATACTCAGCAGTTCAACGATGCGGCGCGGTTGATGGGGGCGGAGACGCTCGAACTGGGGTATGTGACGGATTGTCTGGGGGATGTGTCGCGGGTTGAACTGCGCGAGTGCTTCATCCGGCTGTTCCGGCAGTACCGCCCGTATGCGGTGGTTTCGTTTGACCCCTACGCCGCATATGAACCTAACCTCGATCATGTGGTGGTGTCGCAGGCGGTGGAAGAAGCCTACTGGACAGCCACGTTTGATAAGCATCACCCCGAACATCTGGCAGAAGGATTAGCGCCGCACTCGGTGTGCGAACGCTGGTATTACGCGCGGCAGCTCCCCAAGATTAATTGTGTTGTCGATATTGCGCCGGTGCTAGATATCAAGATCGCAGCGGCGGCAGCGCATGTCGAGATGATCCGTAACACATTGAACCAGATGCGGCTGCAACTGCGCACGGCGGGGCAGTCTGTCGCGGCGTTGGATGCGGCGATTGACAGCGGCGATGTGCAGGATTTCGTGCGGCTGTGGTTGGAACGGCGCGGGCGGTTGTGGGGGGACGCTTACGGGTTGGCGTTTGCCGAAGTGTACCGTGTTGACCGTTTTGGCGCGTGGGAGGATTACTTCCAGCGTGAGGCGGTTCCGATCCCCGGCGCTGAGCCACCAGTGCCATTTCACTTGCCACTCTCGATGATTGAGCACGGGGCACGACTGCTGCCCTGAGGATTCACATTGCAGCCAATAAGGGGGAACGGTTATGAGCGGATTATGGGCAGGGGTTGGACGGCAGAAGGTGACGCCGAGGGTAGGCACACTGCTGTACGGGTATTTTGACCGATTTGATCCGTCGCAGGGTGTGCATGATGACCTGTGGGCGCGGGCGGTGGTGCTGCGGCAGGGCGATACGACTCTGGCGCTGTGCAGCATCGAAATCTGCGTCTTTCGAGCGCGTGAGGTGAAGGCGCTGCGGCAGGCGGTAGCGGCGCGCTGCGGATTGCGACCTGAGGAGATTTTTGTGTTCGCGACCCATTCGCACGCCGCGCCGAGTGGTTCGTATGACGATTGGGATACGCCGCTGGTTGAATTGGTGGCGGACGCGATTGTGCAGGCTTACGAGTCGCTGCAACCGGCTAAGATGGCCTGCGGCGGCGGCTTTTTGTACGGACATAACATCAACCGGCGCTGGATGGATCGTCCGGCTGATCCGGCGGTCGGGGTGATCCGGGTTGATACGCTGGAAGGCAAGCCGCTGGCGGTGATGGGGAATTATGCCTGTCACGCGGTGGTGCTGGGGAGCAATAACCTGTTGATCTCCGGCGATTGGCCGGGGTACGCTAGCCGTTTGTTGGAGCGTGATCTGGGTGTGACGGCATTGTTCAGCCAAGGCGGGGCAGGGGATGTGAATCCTTTGACGGAAACGGTGCGGCAGCGTCTGGCAGCCGGACATCCGGTATCCTCGATCTACCAGCTTGCGCCTTATTATGGTTATGGTACGAAGGACGATCCGTATACGTGGAGCATCGACGAACGCAAGAACGGCACCTTTGATGAGGCCGAGACGATTGCGCGGGCGTTCCGTGATGAAGTGCTGCGGGTCTGGCGCAGTTTGACGCCGACGGCGGATGCAGCGCTGTGGGTTGAACGGGTGGTTGTAAACGCTGCTGCTGACCCTGATGAACCACCGAGCGAGGGACTTTCTGATGATTACCGGCAGCTCTTGCCGGAACTGCAACCGGGGCATATCCCGCTGGAAATTATGTTGTTCGGCATTGACCGGACGGTCGTGGTCGGGCATCCGGGCGAGACCTTCAGCGAAGATTCGATTGCCCTACGGCGCGCTTGCCAACAGATGGGATACGCTTACAATATTCTTATC
Source organism: Anaerolineae bacterium (assembly GCA_017303775.1). GTDB lineage: Bacteria > Chloroflexota > Anaerolineae > Aggregatilineales > Phototrophicaceae > CFX2. The sequence continues at coordinate 14,205 of JAFLCH010000068.1, forward strand.
ACTTACGCCAACGGGAGCTATGCCTACCTGCCGCCTGAGAACGCGCACGCCGAGGGTGGATATGAGGTTGGCTGGCCGCGCCGTTTTGGCATTACAAGGCGTATCCAAGACCGAATTCGTGCAGCTATCCAGCCTATTCTGGATCGACATGTTCCTTCAAATAAAGGGGGGTAGCTGGCGCGCGGCACACTATAGAGAGGTAATCTTGTGGGTTTTTCGAGAACAGTCAACGCGTCAGTCATGCGGAGTATCAACTTCTCGACAATTCTGGAATTGATACGCCGTGAAAGTCCTATTTCTCGCAGCAAAATCGCTGAACAACTTCATATGAGCTTGCCCACAGTGATGCGGATTGTGGATGAATTGGTGACCGAGAATCTGGTGATTGATACCGGTGACACCGAATGGAGCGGCGGACGGCGGCGAAATCTGCTGAAGTTCAACGCATCCAGTTATGTGGTGATCGGGGTTGATCTGGGCGGCACAAAGATGTATGGGGCTGTTTCCGACCTCGGCGGGAATGTGATTTGTGAGATCACGATTGACCAGCATGGCACTACTGATGAGGAAAGTTATTCGTGCCTCGTGGGATTGATTCAGCAGTTAATCGACACCTGCGGGCGGGATATGCGCGAAATACGTGGAATCGGGGTAGGCGCACCGGGGATCACACATACCCGTGAGGGAGTGGTGGTTTGGGCGCCGAGCCTGAATTGGCGTGACTTTCCGCTCAAGGAACGGCTCACCCAGCGATTCGGGCTGCCGGTGTACGTGGATAACGATGTGCATCTGGCGGCGATGGGGGAGATGTGGTTCGGGGTGGGCGCGCATGTGAGCAACATGGTGTTCATTGCCATCGGCACCGGCATCGGCGCAGGGATCATTTTGGACGGGGTGTTGTATCGCGGTTCGCATGAGGCGGCAGGGGAAATTGGTTATCTGCTGCCGGGGCGACAGTATCTTGGTAAGCGCTACGAAGGGTTTGGCGCGTTCGAGAGTCTGGCGTCCGGCACCGGCATTGCCGAACGGGCGCGGGCGCTGCTGGCACAGCTTAAGTTGGGCGAGCCGGTGGATAACCTGACTTCGGAGGATGTTTTCGCTGCTTACCGAGATGGCGCTGATTGGGCGAAACACGTCGTGGACGAGACGGTTGATTATCTAGCGCTGGGGATCAGTACGGTATCGGTGCTGCTTGATCCGGAATTAATCGTGCTGGGCGGCGGGGTCTCCGGCGCGGCGGACGCGCTCATCCAGCCGATTTTGGATCGCCTCGAAGGATCGATTCCGGTTGTGCCGCGAATCACCGTTTCCACATTAGGACGGCGCGCAGCGGTGATGGGGACGATTACCAGCACGCTGCACATGACAACCGATTATTACGTACTGCGTCGCCCGATTTGAGGCGGCGCGCAAGCGAAGGAGTATAAGAACATGTCGGCACTGGCATTACTGGGCGGTACACGCACCAAGACTAAAGCATTTCCAACATGGCCGCAGTATGACGACACGGAGCGGGAGAATCTGCTGGAAGTGTTGGAAAGCCGGAAGTGGTGGCGCACGGAAGGCACGAAAACCAAGCAGTTCGAGCAGGATTTCGCTGCTTATCAACAGGCCGCGTATGGCATTGCTATTACGAACGGCACACACGCGCTGGAAGTGGCGCTGGCCGGGATCGGGATTCGCCCCGGCGACGAGGTGATCGTCCCCAATTCGACCTTTGTGGCGACGGCCAGTTCGGTGTTGTTCACGGGCGCGCTGCCGGTGCTGGTGGACGTGGAAGCGGACAGCTTCAACCTCGATCCGGATGCTGTGGAAGCGGCGATCACAGAGCGGACGAAGGCCATCATTGTGGTGCATCTGGGCGGGATGGCTGCGAACATGGATCGGCTGCTGGAGATTACCAAGCGGCATGGTCTGAAGTTGATCGAGGACAGTGCACACGCGCACGGCAGTGAATGGCGCGGGCAGAAGATTGGCGCGCTGGGAACCGCCGGAACGTTTAGCTTTCAATCCAGCAAGACCATCACGGCAGGCGAGGGCGGCATCATCATCAGCAATGACGCCGCGTTCGAACGGATGGCGCGTTCGGTGCATGACAGCGGGCGGCTGCCGGGGGAATGGTTCTACAGCCATTACAATTCCGGCTCCAATTACCGGCTGAGCGAGTGGCAGGGGGCGATCTTGCTGGCGCAACTGGCGCGGTTGGATGACCAGACCGGACGGCGCAACCGCAATGGTTTGCTGCTGGATCAATTGCTGGGCGATATTGACGGCATCACCCCGCAACTGCGGCGGCCAGAGAACACACGCAATGGTCATTACGCCTATATCTTCCATTATGACCGGACGAAGTTCGCCAACGTGCCTACCGCGCGTTTCATCGAGGCGATTAAGGCGGAAGGTATTCCTAACCAAGCGACCTATCCGCCGCTGCACAAGCTGGATGTGTTCCAGAGTGGCGCTTATAAGCAGCGGTTGAGCGGCGATCAGGCCAGCGCGACTCCATCATTCCTCAGTCAGCCGTTCCCCAACTCGGAAAAGTCGTATGCCGAAGCGGTGTGGATTCCACAGTATGCGCTGCTGGGTGATGAGGCGGATATGCACGAGATTGCCAGCGCCATCCTTAAAATTCAAAGTCACGCGCGTGACCTGTGCTAGAACGAGGAAAAACATGCTAGAAGTCTATGAATGGCAGGGTGAAGCGTATAAACCGCTGGTGCTGACACCGGGATGGATGGTCGCCCTGTTGAACTGGGAACCCATCTTTGACCGGGCGAACGTGAGCGAGGTCGAGCGGCATAATAAGACCGACGAGGTATTTGTGCTGCTGAACGGTAAGGCCGTGCTGTTCACACGGGCGGACGGCGGCGAA
>JAFLCH010000069.1 GCA_017303775.1 Anaerolineae bacterium
CGGACGGCGGATTCGGTCTGGTGGTACGGCGAATACGAGGGCAAGCAGGGCTGGATGATGGGCGAGTATATGACGCTGTCGGCGTCGTGCGAACGGCTGCCGGTGGTCGAGCCGTAACGGGTGCAAATCCAACTTTTGTCCGATACAATACCCCTACTGATTGAGGTTCGCGCGCGGTAAAAATTGCGCTATACTGCCTTACAGGAAGTGTACACGGAAAGGTTGGGTTATGAGCTTGATTGACCGCAAACCGGCGGGAAGGCCGCCCATCTATCAACAGCGCGCGTGGACTGACCAACAGTTGGTCGCGCAAGGATTTCAGTATTATCGCCCGGTCAAGCGCGTCAGTATGGTGCGCATGCTGCCGCCCAACGAAGCCCCTAAAATCATCAAAACGGCGTGGGATACGATTGTGGCGCAGGCGGGGTATATGATCGCCTATGTGGCGGGAGATACCCTGAAGAAGTCGTTGGACGACTATGAGCCGCGCCCGATTGAGCCGCGAATCTTCGCCAAGACGTATAAGCCGTGGGATGAGCCGAGTTGGAAGCCCAGCCCAACCGAGAAGCATCTGATGGAATTGGGGTGCAAGCCCTATTACAAGACGGCGGGTGTTTGGGCGAAGAAGCTCAAGCAGGATACATATGTGCAGAGCATTGAAAGCTCGAAGCCGACGATTGCACCGGCGGGGGCGTGGTTGTGCGTGGGCACTGAAGGGGAACCGTGGAGCGTGAGCGACGAATGGTTCCGGATGCGCTACGACCAAGCTGGCAGCAGCGTCAGCGGCCCGCGCTGATTCCCTACTGAAGCTGATGGCAGCGACGACCAATACGGGTCGTCGCTGTTTGTTTCCCCGATTCGACTCTTATTGAGCAGGCCCGTTCAGACCTTTTTTGCAGCAGCGACGACGATAAACCCCTCCGGTGGCCTCAAAGGTGATCGACAACCCCCGTCGCCCTCAGTATACTCGCCTCAAAATTAGCGTGATCACCGCGCAAATCAACGCGGATTATGGAAACAAACCTTTTTGGAAAAGGAGTTTACAATCATGCCTCAGTATGGTGCTCATGCCTTTGTCTGGGTCGGGGATTGGAATACCACCACCGGCAATCATGCCATCGCCGCCGCCGCCAAAGCTGGCTTCGACTTCATCGAAATCCCCCTCCTTCGCCCTCACGAGTTCGACGTCGCCGCCCACAAGCAGGCGCTCAAAGACGCCGGCATCGGTGTTGTGGCCTCCACCGTCCTCCCCCGCAGCGCCCACATCCCCAACGAACCGGCCAAAGCCCGCGAGTTTCTCATCAACTGTCTGGATAAGCTGGAAGCCGTAGGGGGGACTTATCTCTGTGGCTGCATCGGTTACGCGCATGGTTACATGACCGGTGCGCCACCTCGTCCGGAGGAACGTCAGAAAGTGGTCGATGTCCTCTCCGAAGTCGCCCTCAACGCCAAAAAGCGCGGCATGAAGCTCGGCTTTGAATGCTGCAACCGCTACGAAACCTACATGTATAACACCCTTGCGGATGGTCAGGACGCTGTCAAAGCCATTCGCGCCAACGGTGCGGAGAACATCGAACTCCACGCCGACACCTACCAGATGAACCCCGAAGAAGAAAGCTTCTACAAGGCCATCGTCGGCGCGGCGGAAACCCTCGGCTACATCCACATGAGCGAGAGTCATCGCGGCTTGGTCGGCACAGGCACGGTTCACTGGGACGAGGTCTTCCGCGCCCTCGTCGACATCGGCTACAAAGGGCCGCTCGTCCTCGAATCCTTCGCCGCCATCAATGCCGATCTCATCGCCGCCACCTGTCTCTGGCGTCCCCCCAATCAGCCGTCCGAAGTGCTGGCGAGCGAAGGCTTACGTTTCTTGAAGGAAGGCGCGGCCAAAGCCGGTCTTCACTAAACAACCGCTTCCGGCAGGCTTGATACCTGCCGGAACACTCACCCTACAGCCGGATATCCCACGCCGCGAGATCTGCGACGAACCGGTGCGCCGTCATATCCAGATGAATCGGGGTCAGGCTCGCGTAACCCCGATGCACCGCCCACAAATCGGTGCCTTCCTCATCGGTCAGCCCCCCCGGAGGGTCGCCCACGATCTGGCAAATATCGCCTTCCCGCGCCAGTTGGTCGGCGTACACACGGATGCCCTGCCGCGTCAGCCGTATCTCCGGCACTGCCGGCAGCGCTGGAATATTCAGGTTCAAAATCGTGAACGGAGGCAGCCCTTTTTCCAGCACCCGCCGCACGATAGATACCGCGATCTGTGCCGCCACCCGGTAATCCTCGACCCGGTCAGCCTGCCCGTTGTCCAGCGACACCGCCACCGCCGGAACCCCATGAATCGCCCCTTCCAGCGCCGCCGTCACCGTTCCGCTGTAGGTGATGTCCTGCCCCATGTTCGACCCGCGGTTGATCCCCGAAACCACCACCCGCGCCGGCCATTCCAGCACCCCCAGCGCCGCCAGCGCCACGCAGTCCGAAGGCGACCCGCTCACTGCCGTAGCCGGTGTGCCGTCCGCCATCTTCACGTTCTGGATCGGAATATCCGTGAACAGCGTCTTTTTGTGGCCGCTCGCGCTCTGGTTGCTCGCAGGCGCGATCACCCGAATATCACCCAGTGACCGCATCGCCTGTGCCAGCGCCAGAATACCGGGAGCCTGCACACCGTCATCGTTGGTTACAAGAATATAGGACATAATTGGTTGTGCTTCCTCATTGCTTGATCACGGTCATGATAGTGGAGGCTGCAAGTGCTGGATAGGCTGAATTCCCCCTCTTTACATACCCTCAGCCAGATCTTTAGATGCTGTTAACCGGAATCGCGGTACACTCTAGACAAATACCTCAGGCAACTTTCACAATTGTCAGTTCGCCTGAAGCGCGTAAGATTGATTCCATCCTTGTCTGATCACTTCAGGAATGTCGAAGGGGCAAACGATGTCCGACGACCCGGAATTTAAAGGCTTTTACACCGAAGGTATCAATGTTTTTCAGAACGCGCGGCGCTCTGCCTTCCTGCAAGAGATGTTTAGCTTGCTGCGCGGGCAGTCCGCCGAACTGCTCAGTTTCGACGACATCAAAGCGCGCCTCCGCCTGCGTGAAGAAAGCTATCGCGGCTTGCAAGATGTCCCCGTCGCCAAAATCGTCGGCAGCGTCGGACGCTACCGCGACTTCACCAACACCTTCCTCCCCCGTGGCAGCACCTCGCGTGATCGCTGGAGCCGTGTATACGCGCAGGTCAACAGCATGGAAGGGGTGCCGCCCATCGAACTCTATAAAGTCGGTGATGTTTTCTTCGTCCGCGATGGCAACCATCGCGTTTCGGTAGCCCGTCAGCTCGGCAGCGAAACCATTCAGGCTCACGTGACCGAACTGCCCACCTCCGTCAAAATCGAACCCGGCATGTCGCTCGAAGATCTGGATCGTGCCGGAGCCTATGCCGCCTTTCTGGAAGAATCCGGCCTCGACAACACCCGCCCCCATCATCAATCGCTGGAACTCAGCGAACCCTCGCGTTATAGCGACTTGATGGGCCACATCTATCTCCACAAAAGCCTGCTCGAACATCAGAAGGGGCATGAAGTCAACATCGAGGATGCCGCCGCCGATTGGTACGACCGAACCTATCGCCCTGCTGTCACCCTCATCCGCAAGTATGATGTGCTGGAACATATGGAAGGTCGGACGGAAGGTGATCTTTACCTCTGGTTGGTAGACCACCTTCGCGAAATGCGCGAGGAACTGGGTGAAAACGCGCCTTCGCGCAGCTTTAGCGATGCCCTTGTGGATTTCTTGGCTGAACGGCGTATTCCCGTCCCGAAGGATCTGCTGATGGAAAAAGATGACTCGGTGGTGCTCACCAAAACCCAGATCATGCGCGCCGTCGAACTTGCCAAAGCGCGTGAACGGGGTGAGGATCTAACGGGCGAATAACCTGCCTTCGCCCGTTGTTGCTTCCGTTACTCGCTCACGCCGATCAGCGTGTCTTCCAATGATGTCACCATATTTTGCATCGGCAAATTGACCGTGACCGATGTCCCCTGTTCCGGGCTGGTCTCCACTTCAATGCTGCCGTGAACCGCGGTGACCGCCTCTTGCACAATACTGAGGCCGATTCCTAGCCCCGGCACTTCGCCGATGTTTGTCCCACGGAAGAAGGCCTCAAAAATGCGGTCCCGGTCTTCCGGCAAGATGCCGATTCCGTTATCTTTCACGGTCAGCGTAATATGATCGCTGCTGACTTCCGCGTGAACGCTAATCGTGCTGTCCGCTGGCGAATACTTCATCGCGTTCGTCAGCAGGTTGCTCAAAATCAGCCGCATCAGGTTCTGGTCGGAACGTACATTACGCAAATCGCCTTCCATCACCAATCGGATGTCATGTGTTGTTTTCAGCGTGTTGCGGATTTCATGAATGGTGTCCTGATACAGTTTTTCAAGATCATACGGTGAAGACGCGAATTCACTGTTGAAGTTAATCCCCTTCACCACCAGCGACATATTATCCAGCATGCTGGTGAAGTGCTTGATCTGTGAACGAATCTGTTGCAGTCGTTCCTGTCGCTGCGTGTCCGTCATCTTATGGAAATAATGCTCCAGCAGATCGGACGAGGTCGAAATCACCGCCAGCGGGGTGCGGAGTTCGTGTGAAAGCCGCGACATCATACGGGTTTTGAGCGACCCCAACTCTTGCTCTTTTTGCAGCATCGCCAGCATGCGTTCCTGCTCGACCAGCGCCCGCTGCATCCAGCGTCGTTCGCTGATGTCTCGTGAAGTGAATACCGCGCCGGAAAAGTTTCTCGCGTCGTCCAGAATAGAGGTGCCGATACTTTCCAACCACACGTAATAACCATCATGGTGCCGGTAGCGGAACTCCGCCGAGTCAGACGCTTTTTTATCGATCGATACGGCTACCTTTTTGGTAATGAAGGGTAAATCATCCGGGTGAATAAACTCCAGAATAGAAGTCCCGATCAGTTCTTCCGGGTTATAGCCGAGCAGCAGCAGGTAGGATGGGCTGGCATAGCGGAACTTGAGTTCCGTATCGACCAGCGCGATCATATCATGGATGTTGTCAGTGATGAGCCGCAGCCGTTCTTCGCTGGCTCGCAGCGCGGTTTCAGCCTGTTTCCTTGATGAGATGTCGCGCGTAGAAGCGATGGCACGCACCGGTATTCCCGTCTCATCCACAATAAACCGGCTGAGTGTTTCAACCCAAATATAGGAACCATCACGGCAGCGGTAGCGGTACTCAAAAGCGGTGTCCAACTTGCGGGCTAGAACCGCTTCCGTCATGAAAGTCGCGATCCGGTTCACATCATCAGGATGTATGAAATCCAGCGCGTTCAACCCGATCTGTTCATCGATATTCCAACCCGTGATACGCCCCACCGACGGGCTGAGGTACAAAATCGTCCCCTGCAAATCGGTTAGCCCGATCATGTCGGTGCTGGTATCGGCCAGCAGTCGGTATTGTTCTTCGCTCCGCCGCAGTGCTTCTTCTATCTGTCTGCGCGCGGTGATGTCACGTGTCGTTGCAACCGCTTTCTGGGTAACCCCTTCGTCATTAACGATTGGGTGAATCAGAGTCTCCACCCAGATATATTGACCATCTTTGCAGCGTAACCGGTATTCCGCCGCTCCATCTTCGCCTGAACGAATTTTTGCCGCTATGTAGCGAATAACCTCGCTTCGGTCTTCCTCGTGGATCAGCTCCCATATCTTTTGCGCCGTCACGTTGGAGTGTTGCCATCCGGTAATCCGTTCAAACGACGGGCTGTAATAAATCGGCGTCCCATCAGGTTGATGAAGCGAGATGATGTCGGTGATTGAATCAGCGAGCAGTCGGTATTGTTCTTCGCTCTGTCGGCGGTATTCTTCAATTTCTTTACGGGCCGTGATGTCCTGCATCGTCCCCAGATACCGTAGGACGCTGCCATCCGGTCGGCGTGCAAAGACGGTATTCCGATAATACAACCAGTGATACTGACCATCCTTGTCCCGCATCCGGTACTCTGCATCCACAAATTCCCCGTCACCCGCGGAAAAAATGCGCTGGAGAAAATTCTGTTGAATATGAAGATCATCAGGATGCACAAGACCGGTGAAGAAATCCTCATCTTTCGTAATGATGAAGTTTTCGTCATAACCAAGGAGGGTAGTCTGGTTGGTGAAGACGTTGCGTTTCAGGTCAACATCATAGATGAAAATGTCCATCGGCACAGCGCTGGTGAGCTGCTGTAAGGTGTGGCGGCTTTCCCGCACTTCATCTTCAGCCTGTCGGCGATTGGTGACATCCTGTACAGTCCCCAGATACTGCCATGCTGTACCATCGGCGTGGCGAGAAAAAATGCTGTTACGGTAAAGACACCAGCGCCACTCACCTTTGTTATCCAGCATCTTGAATTCACCATCGATGAACACCCCATCTTTGGCCGTGCGCAATCGTTGGTGAAACTCGTCATAATCTTTCTGATAATCTGGATGAATCCGGTTGCGGAAGAATGTATCAACATCCATCCCTTCGATATTCACTTCCGGCCCATACCCCAGCGTGAAAATGCGGTTGTTGAAGATATTCCGCCCGGTATCATAATCATGGATAAAAATATCCATGGGCACGCCGTTGGTGATCTGTTCGAGCATATGACGGCTGCTAGAAATTTCCTGCTCAGCCAGCCTGCGGTTGGTGATGTCGTGTACCGTGCCTAAGATTTGGCGGGGGGTTCCGTCCGCATGCCGGTTGAGTACGGTATGGCGGTGCATACACCACACCCACTTTTCTTGTTTATTGCGCATCCGGAATTCGCCATCGATATACTCACCGTCACGCGATGCGTTCAGCCGGGTCTTGAAATCTCGATAAGCCGTCAGATCCTCCGGATGCACCCGCGTCATGAAAAACTCTTCAACCCCATCGCTCACTTCCGAGCCGAAGTCATGGATCATGGCGCGGTTGTTGAATATATTACGTTCTTCATCGACGTCGTAAATGAAAATATCCAGCGGCACGCTATCGGTGATGCGTTGCAGCATCAGCCGGCTTTGCAACAGCGACATTTCCGCCTGTTTGCGCAGCGTAATATCCTGCCCGATGCCCAGATACTGCTTGGGCGTCCCATCCGGCTTACGGGTGAAAATTGCGTTCCGGTAATAGCGCCAGCGCCATTCACCGGAACTGTTAAGAATGCGGTATTCCGCTTCGATGAACTCATCATCCGGTGCGGTAGATAACCGGTTGTAGAAATCATCAAATTTCGTGATGTCTTCCGGATGGACATGCCGCCGGAAGAACTCTCTGTCAGTCCGCTCGGAATTAAAGCCAAGGCTGGTCGAATGATTTTCGAACGTATTGCGGTTTTCATCCAGATCATAGATGAAAATGTCGAGCGGTAGCGTGCCCGTAATCCGCTGGAGCATTTGTTGGCTGCGAACGACTTCCGCTTCAGCCTGCTTGCGGCTGGTCACATCTTGAATAACGCCGAGGAATTGGCTCGGTGTGCCATCCGGGTTACGGGCAAACACCACATCACGGAAGTGCAGCCAGCGATAATTTCCGCTGCCGTCGATGATGCGATATTCATTATCTGCAATTTCACCGTCTTGCAGATATTGCAGCTTGGCAGTATTTTCGTGATGACGCTGCCGGTCATCTTCATGCACGAAGCCGTTATAAAACCCTTGCCCTTCTCCCGAATACTTTTCAATCTGCTCCGGCGAATAGTTCAACTCCATTGAGCGATTGACGTAAACATTGTGTCCCTTATTGACGTCGTAGATAAAAATGACTAATGGGATCGTTTCGGACATCTTTTTGAGGAGATGCTGGCTTTCAGAGAGAGACATTTCGGCGTTCTTACGCGCGGTGATGTCTTGCATCGAACCCAAGAATTGAGCGGGACGGCCATCTTCATCACGCTTAAAAACCACGTCACGGAAGTAATGCCACGCATATCCGCCTTCCGCGTTGCGCACCCTGAATTCACCTTCTATCGTTTCGCCGTCCTGAGCAGCCATCAACCGCTGCGTATGTTTGGAATAGCTCTCTCGGTCATCCGGATGAACTAAACCCGCATAGAACTCTTCCGGGGGGGTATTTAGATCAATTTCCGAAATTTGTTGTTCAGCGAGCCGCCGGTTGTGGTACACATCGCGGCTGGTTTTCACATCGTAGATATAAATACTCAGCGGGATCGTTTCGGTAATCTGGCCGAGCAAATGCCGGCTTTCCCGCAGCGAATTTTCGGTTTGTCGCCGTTCTGTAACATCTTGAATCGAACCCAAGAACTGTATCGGCTTGCCGTTTTCGTCGCGCTTAAAGACAACTTCACGGAAGCAGTACCACCGGTACTCTCCGCCGGGACGCCAGACACGCCATTCATCTTCTAGCAGTTGTCCATCACCCGCTTCCAGTAATCGAGCAATGTGCGCGCGGTGTCGTTCCCGATCATCAGGGTGGATGAGATCGGCATAATATTCTTCGTGTTCTTCTTGAATTGGGTTTGATATCTCGATATTCAAGCGCTGGTTATGATAAATATCCTTGCGCAGCTTGATATCGTAAATATAGATACCGAATGGAGCGGTATCCGTAATTTGGGCGAGCAAATGTTGGCTGTCGAGCAGCGCTTGTTCGGTTTTCTTACGCGCGCTGATGTCCTGAATAGTTCCTAAAAATTGTCGTGGTCGCCCCTCATCATCACGGCTGAAAACGGTGTCGTAAAAATGATACCAGCGATATTCCCCGCTGGCATATCGCATCCGGAATTCACCCTGAATAATCTCACCATCTTTTGCCTGTTTGAGTCGTTCGCTGTGTTCAAGATGTTGGAGATGATCGTCGGGGTGAGTTAGATCGCGGAAGAACTCTCCTTCATACATGTTGGTAATTTCATTTACCGAATACCCCAGCAAATTAACTGCACGATTAAAATAAATATCGCGCTGCTCTTGCAAATCGTAGATATAGATGTCAAGCGGCAGCATATCGACGATGCGTTTGAAGGCATGAGGTTCGTCTAGCAAATGACCGGAGATGATCTGGGGGTGAATCGTTTCTTCCGGTTTTTGCAGCAGAAGGGTGAGCAGTCGAAGTGATGGTTGTGAAGCGTCGAATGTTTCAGCGCTGATCGATACAGAATGTACTTGCTGCGAATCGAGAATAAGATGCCCGCTGAAGCTGTTGGTGTAACCTTCCTGTTGCCACTTCAGAAACGCCGCACGATCTTTCTCGCCAATCAGCGTGAGTAGTTTAGAACTCACAAGCTGGTTGGTAGTGGTTTTCAGGCTCTGCTGTGCTGCCCTGTTCACAAAAAGGATGGTATCATCCTCGCACAATAGAAGGGGCACAGCAACTGCGTCCAATATCTGTTTTGTTGGAGCGATTTCATTCATCACTGACGTACTCGAGTTAGCTGCCACATACGAAAGCGGAGGCTCATATAAGCTCCCACTCTATATATTATAACGATTGTCGGTGGTCTGAGTCATTTACGTATTCGCTACTGTCCTTAACGCTGACAAAATTAAAGAGGTGAAATCACCTAAAAGGATGTGTTCGCATGTCACATATAAAGACACCCGAATGGGTTAAAGATGCGGTGTTTTATCAGATCTTTCCGGATCGATTCGCCAAGAGTAAGCTGCTGGTTAAACCCACTCATCTGGAAGATTGGAACAGCCCGCCGACCCCACAGGGCTACAAAGGGGGTGACCTGTATGGCGTGATCGAACACCTCGATCACATTCAGGATTTGGGCGCGAACGCTATTTACTTCACCCCCATTTTTCAGAGCGCCAGTAACCATCGTTACCACACCCATGACTACTATCAAGTTGATCCGCTGTTGGGCGGCAATAAGGCATTTTATGCACTCTTGGAAGCCATGCACAAACGCGGTATGAAACTGGTGCTGGACGGCGTATTCAACCATGCCAGCCGGGGAATCTATTTCTTTAACGACATTCTGGAAAATGGCCCCCATTCGGCTTGGTTGGATTGGTTTATTGTGCATGATTGGCCGCTGACAGCTTACAGCGGCGACCGGCCAGCCAATTATGAAGCATGGGTCGGTAATCGTGCCTTACCCAAATGGAATACGGATAACCCGCAGGTGCGCGAATATATTATGCAGATCGCCGAGCACTGGATTCGAGAAGGGATTGATGGTTGGCGCTTGGACGTTCCATTCTGTGTGACCAGCCCCGGATTTTGGAACGAATTCCGTCAGCGGGTGAAGGCCATCAACCCCGAAGCCTATATCGTAGGAGAAGTGTGGTGGGACAGCACCAATTACTTGCAGGGCGACCAGTTCGACGCCGTGATGAATTATCTGTTCACCGAGCCGGTCATCCAGTTTTGTGGTCAGCAGCATCTCCAACGAGAACTGGCCATCACCCCCCATTCGTATGATCCTTATCCGGCGATTGATGGCGAGCATTTTGCAGTCAAAATCGAGAAGGCGATTTTTCGCTATGACTGGGAAATTGCGCAGGTGCAGCTCAACCTGTTGGACAGCCACGATACGGCGCGTTTCCTGAGTATCTGCGGCGAGGATAAAGCCAGTGTTCGGTTAGCGAGTTTGCTGCTCATGACCTTCCCCGGCGCGCCCAGTGTTTACTACGGTGATGAGATTGGCTTGCCGGGCGGAGATGATCCGGACTGCCGGCGCACCATCAATTGGGAACAGCGCGATCAGTGGGACAAGGACTTATTCAGCCATTACAAGAAATTGATTGCGCTGCGACATGCCCATCCGGCGCTGAGACGGGGCGTGTATAAACGCTTGCAGGCCGGCCCGTTAACCTATGCCTTCGGGCGTGAATTGGGGGACGACAAGTTGATCGTCGCGCTCAATGTGGGTGATAAAGCGCTCAAGTTGGAGGTTCCTGTGAACGGTTTGTTCACAGATGGTACTGAACTCAAGGCGCTGGTGGGTAAAGGCAGCTTCCGCGTCGAGGACGGACTGGTGAAGCTGAGTCTGCCCGCCCGCGACGGGATGGTGCTCACCGCGAAATAACGGCGCTCCTCAGGTAGCTGGTTTTTCACTTGAGGCGGTGATTGTGGGCAGGCGGGTGTCGAAAACAGCCATGATGTCCGCCTGCACTTTGGCGATGGGCTGGGCAGCGTTCACCCGAACCCAGCGTTCCGGCTCAGCGGCCATCAGGGCATGGTAGCCTTCCCGAACCCGTTTGTGGAATGCCTCGGCCATCGCGTCCAGCCGGTTCCATTCGCCACCCTTGTCCAGCGCGCTCAGACGCCGCTGCAAACCTTCTTCTGCTGCCAGATCAAGATAGATCGTCAAATGGGGTCGCAGCCCGCCGGTTGCGAACTCCGTAATCAAGCGCAGTTGGTTCAAGTCGAGGCCATGCCCGTAACCCTGATAGGCATAAGTCGAGTCGAAGAAGCGGTCACAGATCACAACACCGCCGCTGGCGAGGTGCGGGCGGATGGCTTCTTCGACGATCTGGGCACGGGAGGCGCTGTACAGCAGCAGTTCGGCACGGGGGTGCATCGCCTGATTTTTCATGTCGTGGAGCACATGGCGAATCTGGTCGCCAATCGCGGTTCCGCCGGGTTCGCGGGTGAGCAGGACGCGGTAACCGCGCTCCCGCAGCGTTGCAGCGGTCTGCGCGACCTGCGTGGTCTTGCCACTTCCATCCGGACCTTCAAAGGTAATGAACATGGGGTTATTCCAGAGCATCTTGGATAAACAATGCAGGGTGCTTCGTCAGATCATCGGAAGCCCCTCAGCTCAAGTCTATAGGCGATAGCCATCCAACGAAAGGGGCGGTTCAGCACCGCCCCAATGTGATCAAGTTATCCGATTGCCGCGCGCTCCTAATTCGCCCGTAGGATGCGCACATGGCGCGAGGGTTCGTCGCCATAGCTTTCGGAATACAACCGTGCCTGCCGCGCGAGTTCATGCTGGCGACGGCGGATTTCCGCTTCTTGCGGGTTGAGATCAACATACTCAGCCCCGTTTCGAACACGGAGGATCGCGGCCTTAGCTTCCTCCATCGCCATCCCAAAAGGGTCATCCGGACGGACGACCTCCTCCAACCCGAACAGGTCAATCAAGAAATTTTCGATCTGCGACACCGTGTTAGCGCGCAGGACATAGATGGGTGTGCCGCGTCGTTCGGCGTCCACGATCAGCTTGGGACGACGGCGATAGTAGTTCTTGATGGTCACAATCGCGTCGGTCTGGCTGAAGTCATCCACGATCGTTGCGGGGACGCGCAGCCGTCGGGCAGACTGTTGTAAACGATTACGCGCAACCCCATAGGCATAGAGGCGCACGGTTTGGAGAAGGGTTTCTTTTTCGTTCCCTGCTTCCTTGTGGTGACCATTGCCATTACGAGCGTGTTCGCGTTCGGCAGCCGTTGGGACGGGCTTACCGCGCCGCCCGTTGGTCGTGCCGTTCATTGGCCCGCTGCCCGCGTCTTTACTGCTGCGCGATCCCCGTTCATTGCTGATGCGAGGTTCCGGCACAACTGTTTCGATTTCGATTTCACCCCGCGCATTGCGAGCGCGCAGTTCAATTGGTTGAGGCCGCCCGCGCAGCTGCGCATCAACCGCGACCGAGACATCCTCGTGAACGGCCAAACGATCACGCGTTTGGAGTTCGATGAGGACATCGAAGGTGGGCGGGGCACGCCGCTCCAGCACCGACTTTTGAGTGCCACGACGGCGGGCTTCTTCGTCGGACAATGTGACCGACTCGATGCCCCCGACCAGATCAGACAGGGTGGGGTTGAGCATGAGATTTTCGAGCGCGTTCCCGTGCGCGGTGCCGATGAGCTGTACGCCGCGTTCGGCGATCGTACGGGCAGCCTGCGCTTCCAGTTCACGCCCGATTTCATCGATGACGATGACCTCAGGGTTATGATTTTCAACGGCTTCGATCATCACTTCATGCTGGCGTTCCGGCTGTGAAACTTGCATCCGGCGCGCTTTGCCGATGGCGGGATGCGGGACATCGCCATCACCACCGATTTCATTGGAGGTATCGACGATGACCACACGCTTCGAGTCGGCCAGCACACGGGCGGCTTCGCGCAGCATGGTGGTTTTGCCGACACCGGGCGGCCCCATGATGAGTACACTTTGTCCCGATTCGATCAAATCTTGAATGATGTCAATCGTACCGTAGACAGCGCGCCCCACGCGGCAGGTTAAACCGACCACATCCCCACGCCGGTTACGAATGGCGGAGATGCGGTGCAGCGTGCGTTCGAGACCGGCGCGATTGTCAGCGTCGAACATGCCGATGTTCGCAACGATGGTGTCGATGTCTTCGCGGGTCACTTCATCTTCGAGCAGTATCAGTTCGCCTTCGACGTAGCGAGCGGTCGGCACACGCCCCAAGTCGAGCACGATTTCGAGCAAATCATCTGTATTCCCGATATGATCGAGTGCAGCATTCAAATGCGGGGGCAAAACTCGTCGCAGTTCATAGATGTTGTCTGTTATACGGCGTTCCATAAATGCAGTAGAACACTCCTGTATTGTGAGTTTGCAGCGGAGCAGGGAGATTCCCGCTCATGCAAAACTTAATGTTGGCTGTAGTCCGTGATTCCACCCGGCGGTTTGGCCGGACTGGGGACGGCTTCCAGTTTATGGTGCAGCGGGGCGAAGGAGGCGGCACGTACCCCGGCAGCAATATGTTTGACCATGACGGCCTGACGCGCACAAATCTCGAACCCTAACTCAACCAGCGCATCATCCAACCAGTCCTGATAGCGACGCACGCGTACATAGACGGGCAGTTTGGTACTATGTTCCACTTTCTGAATCGCGGCGGCGATTACATCGGTGGCTTCGCTGAAGGCATCGGGGTGGAGGTGCGGTGTGAGGTAGATGCCACGACTGCCTTCCGCTACCCCGATGAAACCTTCGACCCGATCATCTTTACGATAGACAAACCCATCATCTTCACCCGGCAATTCCGTCACTGGCTGCACCAACTTGGGCACAATATTCCCGTAGAGGATATAGATGCCGTTGAGGTCATCCTCTCTGGCTTGATGGAGTTCGACAGGATGGCGCGGATGATAGTCAACCCGCATAGCTGGTGTGCGATACCAGATTTCCTGACGGGCATAGATCGCATAGCTGGCGGTGCGCATGGTCTTGAACAAGGCTGCATTTTCGTCGACCTCCGCGGCCAGCAGATGCGCGCCTCGCTTGCCGGCTTCACCCGCCATCGCATCCAACAAATGGAGGTAGGCGGTGTCGTCGTCACCTTCTTCTAGCAAGGGCGCGACATAGGCCAGATGTGCATACACATCATTTTCCCGCAGCCGAAACTGCCCCGCCACCTGCTGCTTTTCCGCACGGGTGACCATGGTATGAACACCCCGATAGGGCAAGAGCAATGTGGTCAGTCCATAGCTTTGTGTGCCGCTGGCCTCTTGTGTATAACACAATTCGCTATCGAGGATGGTGCCGCTTTCGCTCAGACGTCTGACAAGCGGCAGATCCACCAGCGTTACGGCGCGGGTTTCAGCCGTGTCCCGTGTGGGCATAGCGCCTCTTTCTGTCTACGAAGCGAGATGAACCGCTGCTGGAAGGTTAACACAGCCCGCCTTGCACCCACCTTATGCGGATGGGAAGTGGCTATGGGCGAGGTTGTGTTGTACATCGTGGAGTACATCATTCCCAGTATTGTAGCACCCTCCGCCAGCAGTTGACAATTCGACTCGCCGCTGATAGCCCACCGCTACGCGAACCAGTTTCGCCTCGATGAGGATCAGTTTGACATAACAGATTTAGTTTTTGAAGGGTCAAAAAAGATCAAACCTCTTTCAAAAACCGATCTTATATACTTTCGCGCATTCCTGTTAGAAGCACATCAGAAATGCTGTGAACATTAGTGAATCCATAGAACTTGTTTCTGTGCTCGTCTGACTTGAAAGTTGGATACGATTCGAGATGTGATTTTGTTTCGAGGAGGTTGAGAACGGCGCTGTGTGTTTGTGTGGGGCTGCGTTGAGGAGCCTGTTCGGCCAAAGGTTAGTGGGTGCTCCATACAAAGGCTGAGAGGTGTGTTCACCTGAGGGGATGACTTGAAGATCAGCCCCATGATGTGCGCGGGGGATGGCGTTATGCGGTTCAATGTAAAGCATCAACTGTTCGCACATTTTTAGGAGCACAATAATCATGCAGGCAACAAGTAGTGGTGAATTTCCGGCGATTACCTCGATGGAACTGCGGGGGGTGACGGGGTGGCGGCTGCGGTTAGAGCGCGCTGACCGGCAGGTGACGGCGCTGTTGGCGAAGCACAGCATCACCTTGCTGCGGGTGGCAATCGGGTTGGTTTACGTGTGGTTCGGGATGTTGAAGTTCTTCCCCGGCACCAGCCCCGCCGAACCGCTGGTTCACGCGACGATGGCACAGTTTGTTCCGATGGCGCTGTTCCTGCCCTTCCTCGCGCTGTGGGAGACGTTCATCGGCGTGAGCTTCATCATCGGGCGGTGGCCGCGCATCACGATCGCGCTGATGCTGCTACAGATGGGCGGGGCGATGTCGTCGATCCTGTTCGCGTCTGACCGGCTGTGGGTGTCGTTCCCGTTCGTGTGGACGCTGGAAGGCCAGTACGTGTTTAAGGATATTATCCTCGTGAGCGCGGCGCTGGTGATCGGCGCGACGGCGCGGGGTGGACGGCTGCACAGCCGACCGGACCACAAGTAAAACCACCAGACAACTGTTTGTGATAGGGGGGACAGCAGAGCGCGAGTAATCGCGCTTTGTTGTTTTTGGGTGAGGCGGGGTGATCTGGCATAATGAGGTGGAAAACGAGTCAAGCAAAGAGCGAACGAGGTTTATTGGTCATGAAGAAGATACAGACGCAAGGGGTGCATCACATCACGCTGGTGGGGGCGAACCGGCAGACCAGCATCGACTTCTGGGAGGGGGTGATGGGGATGCCGTTCATCTTCGAGCAGCCGAATCTGGATGTTCCAGCGGAGAGCCACCTGTATTTTGATCCGGGGGACGGGCGGTTGATCACCATTTTCACGAACGAGGAGCGCAAGCCTGATCCCAGCCGGAATCCGGAGGGAATCGGGAATTTGCATCACATCGCGTTCACGGTGTCGCGGGCGGTGTATACGCAGATCGCCAAGCGGTTGGACGAACGCGGGATCAAGCACAGCGGGGAGGTTGACCGGGGGTTTATGTACTCGATTTACTTCCGCGACCCGCTGGGGCAACTGCTGGAGTGCGCGAGTTATAAGTTCGAGCCGCCGGTGGGGTATACGCACGCGGATGTGCTGTATGAGGCGCACACGATCCGGGTGGCGCGGGGCGATCATCATATCGACGACGCGCATCTGGCGGACGCGATTGAGGCGATGGTGGCGCGGAACCAGCGCACCCTTTCCGACGACCGGACAGCGAAAGACCCGTACACTGACCGGCCACCGCTGTGGGGATGAGGGAGGGGGTCAGGGCAGGCGTTCGATGATGGTGCCGGTGCCCATGCCTCCGCCGCAGCACATGGTTTGCAGGCCGTAACGCTTGTCGTGCGTTTGGAGGGCGTGCAGCAGGGTGGTCATCAAGCGAGCGCCGGACGCGCCGAGGGGATGACCCAAGGCAATCGCGCCGCCGTGGAGGTTGACACGGGACATGGGCGCGCCGATTTCACGCGACCACATGCCGATGACGCTGGCGAAGGCTTCGTTGACCTCGAAGAGATCGATTTGATCGCGGGTGAGGCCGGCGCGGGACAAGACTTTGCGGGTGGCTTCGATGGGGCCGGTGAGCATGAGGTGGGGGTCGCTGCCGACGGTGACCATGGACAGCAGGCGGGCGCGGGGTTTTAGACCGAGCGATTCGGCTTTCTGGCGGCTGGTGAGGACGAGGGCGGCGGCGCCGTCGGTGATCTGGCTGCTGTTGCCGGCGGTGGTGACGCCATCCGCGCCGAAGGCAGGCTGTAGGGCGGCCATTTTTTCCAGCGAGGCGTTGGGGCGGACGCCTTGATCGCGGTTGACGA
>JAFLCH010000007.1 GCA_017303775.1 Anaerolineae bacterium
ATCGTAACATTGGTCTGTTGCTCCTCGCTCGAACCGTGCGTTATCATCAGGCGCTGGAGGGCACTCATGAACCGATACATACTTCGTCGTTTGGTGCAGGCGATCCCCACCTTGTTCGGGATCACTTTACTCAGTTTTATGTTGATGTTGGCCACCCCCGGTGATCCGATTACCACCATCACCTTTAACCCCAACTCATCCCCGGAGGCGACCGCCAAATTGCGCCGTCAGCTCGGGCTAGACCAACCACCACTTGTCCAGTATGGCTACTGGCTCATCGGCAACGATTGGGTGCATATTGATGTGGATGGTGATGGTGAAGGGGATGTTTATGGCACGCGTCGGGGCTTCCTGCGCGGCGATCTGGGACAGTCCATTCAATATCGTCGCCCCGTCTTAGATTTAATCCTTGAACGGGTTCCCGCCACCCTCCAACTCACCTTTTCCGGTGTTTTGCTAGGGTATCTTATCGGTATTCCAGTCGGGCTGTTCTCGGCGGCTAAACACCGCTCTTGGTTCGATCAAGGCGCGCGCGTCCTCTCCGTCATCGGGGATGCAGTACCCAGTTTCTGGCTGGCGCTCATCCTCATCATTGTGTTCAGCGTCAACCTCGGTTGGCTGCCCATGAGCGGGATGCGGGACATCACCCGCATGGAAGCTCGCTTTGACCTCGGTGAAACCATTCGCTATATGATTATGCCCGTCAGCGTTCTCTCGCTCGGCATCATCGCCTTCATCTCGCGCTTCACCCGCACACAGGTGCTCGAAGTCATGGGGCAAGATTACGTGCGTACTGCTTACGCCAAAGGCTTGAGCGGTCGTCGTGTCCTCTGGATACATGTCATCCGCAACGCGCTCATGCCTGTAGCGACCTTTTTGGGGCCAACCTTAGGCAGCTTGCTCGGCGGTGCGGTGATTATCGAGCAGGTATTTAGCTGGCCCGGTATGGGTCGGATGATCGTTGATGCCGTCTCTCAGCGGGACTATCCCCTGATCATGGGGACCGTTGTCATCAGTGCCGTGCTTTACATTTTGGGCGTGCTTTTTTCGGACGTTCTTTACAGCCTTATCGACCCGCGCGTTCGTCTGCAATAAGAGAGAACCTATGGAAACGACATCGACCTTACCCGCCATTTCGACGCTGCAAACACCCCATCGCTCACTTTCATTAGGCGAGGCCGCGCTCCGCTATATCCTACGGGATCGTCTGACGCTGTTCGCGCTCAGCGTGCTCATCTTTTTGACTCTGTTTTGTATCTTTGGCCCGCCCATAGTCGAGAATACGACCGGGTTCGACCCCAATCGCACCAACGTGCTGGATCGTTATCTCAAACCCGGTGAAAAGGGGCATCTCCTCGGCACTGACCAACTCGGGCGTGATCAATTTATTCGCTTGTTGCATGGAGGGCGTATTTCCCTCTTTATCGCCTACAGCGCCAGCATCATGTCGATTGTGATCGGCGTCGTGCTGGGCATTATTGCCGGTTTCAACGGGGGGCTAGTGGATGACATCATCACATGGTTCATCAATACCCTGTCCTCCATCCCCAGCATCTTTCTCTTGATTCTCTTCTCGACGGTATTTTCGCCGTCACCAACAACCCTTGTCATGCTCTTGGCGCTGCTCGGTTGGGTTTCGACCTGCCGCTTGACGCGTGGTGAGGTGTTTACCCTCAAGGAACGGGAGTATATTCTGGCGGCGCGGGCGCTTGGTGCCTCCACCCCTCGCATCATGTTCTCCCATATCCTCCCCAATCTGCTTTCGCAAATCATTGTGGCGCTCACCATTGATGCCGGTGTATTGATCCTCATCGAAAGCGGTTTGAGCTTCTTGGGGTTAGGCGTACAGCAGCCTACCGCTTCATGGGGGAACATGCTCACGGCGGCACGTACTTATTTTGCTACCGGTGTACACCTCGTCATCTGGCCGGGCATCATGATTACCTTCACCGTCCTTTGCTTTTACATCGTGGGCGACGGCTTACGCGATGCCTTCGACCCCCGTATGTCTCGCCGTTAATGCCCTCATCTTACGGTTGCTGAAATAAAAGAGAGACCTTCTTGTTCGAGAAGGTCTCTCTTTTTCTATATCTGTCTGCTTAGCTCAAGCAGTGTTTTAGGCCAGAATTTTAGCCACCAACACCGATCGACCAGTTGATCACGCCGAAACGATCATTGAACGCACCCGGATCATAGTTCTGGATGCGGTTGTTCATCACGAAGACCTGATTGGTGCCGACGGTGAAGTCGTAGGCCACATCTTCCTTGACGATACGGTTGACCGCGCTGTAAGCCGCAGCACGTTCTTCCTGCGAGCAGCCCACGGTAGAACGACCCTGTTCCAGCAGCGCGTCTACTTCCGGATTGACGTAGGAAGTGAGGTTGAAGCCGCTGCCGGGAATATCATTCTTGCTGTACAGAATGCTGTAGGCAATGCCATCCACTTCGATACCGCCGCCGAAACCGACGATGGTTGCATCAAACTTCTGCGGGACGAGCACATCATTCAGGTAGGCGCTCCATTCCATCGAGGTCACATTAACCTGAATGCCAATCTGACCGAGCTGAT
Source organism: Anaerolineae bacterium (assembly GCA_017303775.1). GTDB lineage: Bacteria > Chloroflexota > Anaerolineae > Aggregatilineales > Phototrophicaceae > CFX2. Next base: position 2,570 of record JAFLCH010000007.1, read on the forward strand.
CCTGTGCCACCAGCGCGATATTCGTCCACAGGTCAACCAGTGGCGAGTAAACCAGTTCAAACGTGAAGGGCACGCCGTCCTTTTCACGGATGCCGGTATCCGGGTTCAGCAGCCAGCCTGCTTCGTCCAGCAGCGCAGCAGCCTGTTCCGGATCATAAGCATAGGGGGTCACTTCTTCGTTAACTGTCGCCCACGAGAACATGGGGGTGAAAGGCCCGTTCAACAGGTAACCACCGTCCGGTCCCAAGGTGCCAACGATAGCGCTCTTGTCGTAGCCCATCGCAATCGCCTGACGCACGCGAACATCACTGAAGAACTTGTTCGGGGTCTGTTCGATCAGATTACCGGATTCGTCGTAGGCAGACTGTGGGCTGGTCGGATCTTCCCAGTTCATGACGAACAACGGGGTGTTGTTCAGCGGTTCAACGAACGCATTCAGGTTCGCGGGGCCGCCCAACTGTTCAAGCTGGTCAGGATACATGAACGCATAGTCCACTTCACCGCTCAACAGTGCCTGATTCTGGACAGCGGTATCCGCCAGAATGCGGTTGAGGATGAAGGGGATTTGCGGCGCACCACCCCAATAGTTTTCATTGGCGCGCAGACGGATGAAGTCGCCGGGGCTGTATTCATCGACAATGTACGGGCCGCTGGTTACGGTGGGGGCGAGGTTGATCGGGTTATCGACGAAATCGCTGAAGTCCGCCGCATACAGTGCCGAGGGCACGGGCGTGAGTGAAGCGAATGCGCCACCCCAGATCGTGCAGTTCACCGCGCTCAGGACGACTTCGAAAGTCTTGTCGTCGATCACGTTGAAGGATTCGATGAGTTCCATATCAGCCTTGCGGGGCGAAGGAACGCTATCCGAGAGAATGGCGTTATAAGTGAAGAAAACATCGTTCGCAGTAATGGCCGAGCCATCGCTCCAAACGGCTCCATCGACAATCGTGAAGGTGTAGGTCAGACCATCTTCCGATACTTCCCACGTAGTGAGCTTCGGCAGCGGTGCGCCGGTGTCCGGATCCGCTTCATACAGACCATCGAACAAGAATGCCGAAACATCAATCGAGGTGCTGTCCGAAACAAGCGCTGGATTCAGGGTGGAAATGTCGCCGCCGGTTAATGCCCGGATCAAGGTTTCTTCGGGTCCCTGCGCAGCGATGAATGCTGCCGGGACAACGACGAAAACTAATACCAACAGCAAGGCCAAACGTTTCATCGAAGACTCCTAAACTATAAACTATGGTCGAAGACTCCCCCCGACCAAAACCAACCGAATGAAGAATATACCTGCTATGAGGTAGAAAACATCGCGCAAGTTGACAAGGTTTTATACCGCAAAACTGTCACTTCTGTGAATCACGGAGATAAGCTGCGGTTGCTAACCCTGCACAAACCTGCACGCCGACCAAACTGCGGATGGGCAGCGCGCGATAGTTCAGATCGCCCTCCAACGCTGCCCCCTGTTCTATCAGGTACGAACGCGCCGCATCACGGCTGTTCCGGATATTTTCAGAGGTATTGCCGCTGCTGATTTCGTCATCTAACATACGCGCTAACATGCCTAACAGCAGCAGGCGGTAAAAACGATTGCCGAGGAGATTGCTAAAGACTTCGGCCTGTGTCGCAGGCCGGTTTGTTTCTTCAGCCGACTGCGCCCATTTGCGTTCCACTTCGCGGTAATCTTTACCCATGCTCAAGAAGGAGATAACCGCACGGCTGATGAGGGTTTCCTGCCGCAGATCAGCCCGTACCAACGCGAGCTGCTGGTTGATCCACTGGTCGAACTCCTCCGCTAGATCAAGCCCTTGCAGAATGGCATCGCGCCGCAGCGTTGTAGAAAGACTCTGGTCGTTCACGCGCGGGTCATCATAGTAGGGCAATTCCACCACCAATGTGTACGAGCCGTATTGGGCGGCATATTCCCCGCTGGAAGCCCCACCCGAAATCACTGTCGCGGGGTCTTCAACCCCGTTCTGAGCGAGATAATCGTAGGTCGTGGATGAACTCAACCATTTATACACGGCGGGTGCGAGCTTTTCGGCATAGCTGACTTCTGGTTCACCCAGATCAAGCGCCAGATCAAACCACGTTGGGATTTCAGAGAACTGCTGGAACAGGTTTTCATCTCCGCCGGTGGCGTAGTAATAGACTCCACCGAATCCTGCGTTATGCAGGGAATAGAGCAGCGCCGGCTTGAGTTCATCGATGACGTTCATCAATGTTTGGGTTTCCGGCAGCGGCTGGTTGAAGTGCAGTGTCTTGTAATCAATCGGGAATGTCCATTCGACCTGATCGAACGGCGCGGGGCGGAAGAAGTGCCGGGCATAATTGGTGGGTGTGAATGGCCCCTTAAACCAACCTTCGTTCAAGCGCATACCGTCACTATCGATGCACTTGATGAAGTGCCATGTATACCCTAACTCTGCCCGCAGATCGGCATCTTCACAGAGCTGGCGCGTCAAAAATTCAATCGTCATGGTGCCAATCGGCTCGTTGGGATGCGGCCCGCCGAAAACAAAGGCCTGAAGCGGCCCGCCTTTAATCGTGATCAGTTCAATCGGTTCACCGCTGCGCGCCTGCCCTACCACTCGCGTACTGACTAATTCCGGGAAATCGGCAGCAAGGCGACGTGTCGAAGCATTTAACTCGTCGATGGTCAAGAAATAGGGATAATCCGGAATGGAGGCTGCTATTTTGCGGAGATCCACAGGCAGTGTCCTTAATTGTGGGTGTTCATCGATGTAGATGACACATTATGACAATGACGCAAGATTTCGCAATAAGACCATTGGTACTTGTTTGCACAATAGTACAGCCTGCAAGACGGGGAGGTTCAAATCTCTCAGCAGAAGGGATAAACAAAACAGGACATGTTGGTATCACGTCCTGTTTGATTCATACGTTAGTGCGAACTGTATTTCAATCTCCGGCGGCTACAACCTGCCCCGGCAGATGTTGATCCAGACTGCTGCGCTCTGGCACAGCGAACGGGTCAAACTGGGCTTCCAGTTCATCACGGAACTGCTTGGTATATAGATTGTAGTAGTGTCCGCGAAGCTGCATCAGTTGAGCATGGCTGCCCATTTCGCTGATGCCACCGTGTTCGATGACCAGAATCCGATCCGCGCGGCGAATGGTACTGAGGCGGTGAGCGATGATAAAGCTGGTACTCTGCTTCATCAACACTTCCATACCGCGCTGGATGAGGGCTTCCGTCAGGGTATCAACCGAGCTGGTCGCCTCGTCCATGACGAAGATTTCCGGTTTTGCCAGCACAGCACGCGCCAGACTGATCAACTGCTTCTGGCCGACGGAGAGCAGCACGCCACCCTCACCGACTTCCTCATCATAACCCTTTTCCAGCGTGATTATGAAGTCATGCGCGCCCGCCAGTTTAGCGGCTTCTTCGATTTCCTCGTCGGTTGCGCCCAGACGGCCATAACGCAGGTTCTCGCGAATTGAACCGCTGAAGAGGTGCGGGGTTTGCAGCACCACACCGATCCGCGACTGAATTGCTTCCAGCGTGTAGTTGGTGTAGTCCTCTCCACCAATCAGGATGCGACCTTCTTTAGGTTCATAGAAGCGGCAGATCAGGTTGACGGTGGTACTCTTGCCACCGCCCGTCGGCCCGACCAGCGCAATGGTTTCGCCGCGCTTGACCTTCAGGTTAAAGTTGGTCAAGACGGGCTTTTCCGGCTGGTAGTAGAAGGTCACATTATCGAACTCGATGTCTCCGCGAATGGTGCCGGGGTTGGTTGCGCCCGGTTTGTTGACGATGTCCGGCTTCGAGTCCATGAGGCTGAAGAAACGTTCAGCGCTGGCGACGGCCTGCTGCATTTCGCTGTAGACACGCGCCAGATCCTGCACCGGCCACATCATGAAGGTCACATAGGCGATGAAGGCCTGAATGCCACCGATGGTCATGGTTCCCAAGTTGACCTGAATACCGCCGTTCCACAGGATCGCGCCGATTGCCAGCGCGCTGAGAATTTGCACGACGGGCAGGAACAGCGCCGACAACCACGCCGCACGGAAAGCGCGCCGGTACATATTCTCCGCTAGATTATCGAATTCGCGGCGGTTTTCTTCTTCACGCCGCAGCGCCTTGACCACGCGCACACCGGTGATGTTCTCGTTATAAGTACCGGTGATCTTGCTGTTGATCTTGCGCACCTCGCGATATTCAACAAGAATTTTGTTCTTGAACCACATCGCAACCCGCAGCAGGATGGGGATCATGACGAGCACGATCAGCATCAACTGCCAGTTGATGGTGGCCATGAAGAACAGGGCGAACACGATGTTCATCACCGCCCATGTAACGTCCAACATTCCCCACGTCACCAGATCGGCCATGCGCTCGGTATCCGAGGTGACACGTGACATGATCCAGCCGACCGGTGTCTTGTCGAAGTAGGAAAACGACAGGGTTTGTAGGTGATCGAAGACCGCCTTACGCAGGTCATAGCGCACCCGCTGCCCCAATACACCGGCCAAGAAAATGAAGGCGAACACGAACATGGCGAAGAAAATGGATACCACACCATAGATTGTCAGGTTATGGATGAGGGCATCGGTATTACGCGGGATGATACCTTCATCGACGATGCGCTTACCAAGAAAGGTGAAGAATGATTCCATGGCCGATACCACACCGATGGAAACCATGAAACCCAACACCCACTTCCAGTGCGGGCGTACTGCCCCCAGAATGCGCTTGAGAATGCTGGTGTTAACCTGCGATGATGAAAAATCTTCTTCTTCATACTGGAAGTCCGACGACATCGCTGACCTCCCTTTCCACTTCTTCTTCAATACGAGACTGTAATTCGAAAATCTGGCGATAGACACCGGGCTGCGCCAGCAATTCTTCGTGCGTGCCGCGCTGGATGATGCGCCCTTTGTCGAACACCAGAATCAGGTCAGCGTGCATCACGGTCTGGATGCGATGGGCGATAACAAAGCTGGTACGACCTTTCATCAGGCGTAGGAGCGCCTGCCGGATCGAATCTTCCGTTTCGCTGTCTACCGATGATGTCGCGTCGTCCAGCAGCAGGATACGCGGGTTTTTGAGCAGGGTGCGAGCCAGCGCAACACGTTGTTTTTGACCGCCGGAAAGCGTCACACCGCGTTCACCGACCAGCGTGTTATAGCCATCGGGGAAGGATAGAATGACGTCATGCACCGCCGCTGCCCGCGCCGCGGCGATCACTTCATCGTCGCTGACCTGCCGCCCCACACCGTAAGTGATGTTTTCGCGGATGGTGCGTGAGAAGAGGAACGGCTCTTGTTCGACGATACCGATCTGTTTACGCAGCCAACCGCGCGGATAGTCTCGCAGCTCGATTCCATCCAGTGCGATCTTGCCGGAGGTGTATTCATAGAAACGCGGCAGCAGGCTGACCAGCGAGGTCTTACCCGAACCGGTTGACCCCATGAGCGCCACACTTTGCCCGGCCTTCACGCTGAAGGAGATGTTGTGCAGCACGGGCGTGTTTTCCTCGTATTCAAACGATACGTCCTCGAAGCTGACATCCCCGCGCAGATCAGCTTGCGGTTGATGCGCCCCGGCGACCAGCGACTCTTGTTCTTCGCCGATGACCTGCATCACGCGCTTGTATGAAACTACACCGGTCGACATATCGACGATCAAGCGCCCCAGATTACGCATGGGGTTGATGATCATGGTGAGCAAGCTGACGTAGGCCAGATATGAACCGACGGTCATCTCGCCGTTGATGACGAGGGTGGCCGCGTAGAAGTAGCCACCGATCATCTGGGCGAAGCATACGACGTCCGAGATCGGCCAGAAGAGCGAGTGCATGATGAGGAACTTACGCCCACGACGGTACTGTTCCGAGTTCTGCTTTTCGAACTTGGCGCGCTCGTAATCCTGCCGGTTGAAGGCTTTGACCACGCGCACACCGCTGAGGTTCTCTTGCAGCGTGGTGGAGAGCTTGGCTTCCTGCTCTTGCAAGCGTTCATAGAGTCTGGAGATGCGGCCAAAGAAGAACAGCGAGATGAGCACGACCACCGGCACCACAATCACCGAAATGAACGCCAGCCCAACATTGAGGCTGAGGAGGGCGACGAAGTTGATGGTGAACAACAGGATGATACGCCCGACACCGATGGCCTGTTCAGAGAAGAAGCGGCGGATGGCGTCGATATCCGAGGTTGAACGCGATAAGAGTTCACCGGTTTGCATGTTGTCGTGGTAGGTGAACGATAAGCGCTGCATGTGGTCGTACATGGCGTCACGCAGGCGCAGCGCCAGACTCTCGGCAGTCTTGGAGGCAAAACGACCACTGACGAAGCTGAATGTTCCTTGCAGAGCCGCTAGAATCACAAAAGCCAGCGCTATGAGCGGCGCAAGCTCCATGACCTGCGGCGTGGGCAGGATGTCATCGACAAAGTGCCGGACGAGCAGGAACGAAGAGGTGTTCATCAGCGCGGAGATGGCGAGGGCCACTACGGCGATGAAATAGTATTTGCGGAAGCCTGTCATCATCTTCCAGAACCCGCGAAGCAGGTTCCGGGAAAGGCTGTCCCGAACATTGTATTGATATGTTTGTACAGGTGGAGTCAATTGCTCACCCTCCGACGGACAAAATCAGACCCTCGATGATGGTTCACCCAGGGCGCTTCTCAAAATATATTGGAAAGCTCAGGAAAATAGAGACTAAAACGGAATCCGACTTGTGTGAACTTAGTGGGTACGAGTCTCGACTATATTCATGTAACCAGCCTTTCGTTCAACTGTCAATTGAGGGTGGTACAGGTGGCCTTAACACAATCACTACATGACTGGTACAAGCTGCCGACGAAGGTTCAAAAAAGATCATAGCAGATCATTTGATGAAAAGCAAGCACCGAGTTCACACCTTCCACTCCCCTATACGATCAGGTAGCGCGGTTGTTCAATGTTCAGTATAAACCGGCGAAAGTGGGATTGACATCCGGCAAAAGGCGGAGTTGGGGTGCCCAATTGGACAGGAAGCAGCGGACAGGAAAGATACACCTGCCCGCTGTGTTCAACGGGATTAGTTCGACCAGCCGCGCTGCCCTGATTGGCCGCCACGGGCATCGCCGGAGCGACGGTTGAGGGGTTGTTCGCGGCTGCCGCCGGATATGGCGCGCCGGGCCTTTTGGACATCGCTTTCGTGCTTGAGCAGCACAGTGAGCGTGGTTTCGAGGGTGTGCTTGTCGAGGCTGTCGGCGTTGAGCATGACGAGCGACTTGGCCCAGTCGATGGTTTCGGAGACGCTGGGATTCTTCTTGAGATCCATCTGGCGGAGCTGCTGGACGACTTCGACGGCCTGCTGGGCGAGGCGGGCGTTGAGTTCGGGGACGCGCATCTTGACGATGCGGAGTTCGGACTCGTGGCTGGGATAGTCGATGAAGAGGTAGAGGCAGCGGCGCTTGAGGGCTTCGGAGAGTTCGCGGGTGTTGTTGCTGGTGAGGATGACGGTGGGGCGATGGCGGGCGGTTATCGTCCCCAACTCCGGCACGGACACCTGAAAGTCGCTGAGGATTTCGAGCAGGAAGGCTTCAAACTCGGCGTCGGCGCGGTCGATTTCGTCGATGAGGAGGACGACTGGTTCGGGAGCGGTGATGGCTTGCAGGAGGGGACGGGCGAGCAGGAAACGCTCGGAGAAGAAGACATTTTCCTCCTGCCCCAGCCGGTCGGCGGCGTCGGTGAGGCTGCCGGCGTTGGCGAGCAGTTCGCTGAGCTTGTCACGCAGGAGCTGGGTGTAGAGCATCTGCTTGGCGTACTCCCATTCGTAGAGGGCTTTGCTTTCGTCCAAGCCTTCGTAACACTGGAGGCGGATGAGCTGCCGCCCGTTGGCTTTGGCCCATGCTTTGGCGAGTTCGGTTTTGCCGACGCCCGCGGGGCCTTCCGTTAGAACCGGTTTTTGCAATTGATCGGCCAGAAAGATAACGGTAGAAATCTCGTCGGTGGAAATATACTGCTGTTCGCCGAGTGCGCTGGTGATCTGGCCTACGTCTTTGAACATAGCGTGTTGTCTCCATCTGCCTAACATGCGGGAAGGCGGTATCGCACGACCCTGCCTTCAGGATACATCGAATTGATGGGCATGTCGAACCGAGCGCGCCTGTACTTTTGGGTAGGGATCAGGGGCGCTGGACGTTGGCGACGACCTCCACAGCGGCATCGGTAATGGTGACGGATTTGAAGGTGAGCAGGCCGCGATCGCGGCTGAGGCGGCTGTTGAAAACGTCCTGTAGGAGGCGGTTGAACTCGGCGAGACGGGCGTCACCGGCGTCGAAGCCTTCGATGGAAATCTGTGTGGCTTGAACGAGGAGCGCGCCATCCTGAACGGTGACGGTGAGGGTGACTGTGCCGCTGACCGTTCCCTGCCCGTCGCGGCGTTCGTGCTGTCCGGTGACGAGGATCTGGCCGGATTGGAGATCGGCCTGCGGGCTGCGCAGGAGGGGGTTGGGGAGCTGCGCGAGGGCGGCGGTGAGGGCGGTGTTGACGTCCGCTTCGCTGAGGGAGAGGGTTAGGTCGAGGCCGCCTTCCGCCCCCTGCTGGACGCCGAGATTTTCCCGATTGCAGGCTGCTAGCAGGGTGAGCAGCAGCAGGCACAACAAGGTCAAGCGCTTCATCTGTATATGCTCCTTGATAGACCTTCCGAGTGCTTTTGATGATCGGCGGCAGGTGTTACGCCGTTGTGATCAATGTGTAAATTTATCCGGCCTGCGAGTATTCGGCAGGGGCGAAAAAGACGATGATGTGCAGGTCTTCGTCGATGCTGTGGAAGCGGTGTTCGACATGGGCGGCGACGAATAGGACTGAGCCGGCCTGCACGGGGATGTTTTCCCCATCATGGAAGAACATGCCGCGCCCGCGCACGACGTAATAGACTTCGTCTTCGGTGTGGGGCTGCTGTTCATCGGTTGCGCCGGTGGGGAGGACGTAGAGGCCGACGCTGAGGCTGGTTTCGCGGATAAATTCCAGATAGGCGTGGCCGGATTGGGCGCGCTGCTGGAGGAGGTCGGTGAGTTGGAAGGCTTTCATGAGGTGATTCCTTCGTATGTAGAAACACAGGCTACTGAGATTGAGGATACGCGGAAATGGGGAAATCGCCAAGCGAGTCTGTTACCCGTGAGCGGGAGAGGCCAAACTCTTGATGGCGGGTTTGGCAGCAGCAGCGGCGGCGGCGTGGTGGTCAAAAAAGGCGGGAAGCAGGCGGGGCTGCCGCCGAGGGGGGTGTTTGTCGTCGTCGTCGTCGTCGTCGCCGACAAAGAATCCGGCACCCCCTCCGGCACTTCGTGCCGCCCGGCAGCCGCTTTGCGCTGCACGCCGAAGCGTCAGGGGAGGCAAAATACAGGGGAGGGCGGCGCAGATACGCTCTGAAGCTCAACCAGAACCTCACCCCTTAAAGGTCGATGCTGCCCATTAGTGAGGGGGAAGTGGCAAGGTTGGCGGCATTGGCGGCAGTGACATTGGCAGTAGAGTGCCAAGTTACCCGTGATCAGTAGGCAGTTATCAGCGGGAGAGGCCTACTGAGGCCAAGCTCTGCCCCTTGCCGGAGGGGTTGGCGGCGGCGGCGGCGTGGCGGTGCAATGCGGCACCCCCTCCTCGTTCGCTACGCTCACGATCCCGGCAGCCGCACAAGGCGCTGCACGCCAAAGCGTTAGGGGAGGAAAAATACAGGCTGCGTGGACAAGGCCGCCACAGCCGCCACACGGGGTCATGATTGGGACAGCGTGGCGACGTGGTCGACGGTGGGCAAGTATGCGGTTGTTAAGATGCACAGCGCTTGCTGATGGAACAGACGCTGAATACAGTGTAACCGAAAAGGGGGGCGTTAGGGTGACCATTTGGAAGAACATTTGGTAACTTTTTCCCGCCATCCGCACCAACCTTTTCCCGCTCAACACTTGTTAAATGGGTTGGGGTATGGTTAGAAAATGGTTTGTGGACAAACCTGAATTAAACTTTTTCTATAAGAAGCGGGGCTAGAGGGCAGAAAAAGGGGAATGGGTGAGAATGGAGGTTAACGGCGGCGACGGAAGGTGAATTGGCGCTGGCGGTGGAGGGCAACCTGCTTCGCCGTCTGCCCTGTCAGGAGCTGGATGATGACCTTATCCGCCATCTCCAGCTCGCCAAACGGCACAAAACCTGATGACTGTTTCTTGCCTTATCCCTACGTCGGGTGACATACATGGAGGCCGGCATCCATGCCCCCGCGTGGCATCTGTGGCGGCCATGTCAACGGCAATCTCGCTCATTCCCGCTGTATTTCACCGCCGCTGCAAAACCCCCATCAAAGCGCCACCGGATACCGCAGTTGAGGCGCTACCGCCCGCCACGCTGCCGCGTCCGCCTCTCCGCGCACATATGGCACAAACCCGAATCGCAGGTACAAATTCAAGGCCGGAATCCGCCCGCTGCTGGTTTCCAACCACGCCTCGTTGTACCCCAACTCGCGGAACACATCCAGAATCGCGCTCAACATCGGTTTCGCCAGCCCCAGCCCCTGCGCCGACGGAACGATAGCCACCCAATGCACCAACCCCGCGTCCCGTCCCAACAGCGTATCGCTGTTCCACGCCGTCACAGTCCCGATATCCGTCCCGTCAGCATCAACCAGAAACATCACCCGCTGCGGGCGCTTGGCCTCGTCCGGCATATACCTAGCGAATGTTTCCGCCGTCGGCGTCAAGAACGGTTCCGCCACCTCATGGATGCGCACCCACGTCTCCACATCCCCCTCGCCGTAAAACCGCATCCGGTATCCCGCCGGCAACTCAAAACGGGGACTCGCCGCGAGATTCGGATGCACCATCCACACGTTGACGTTCGCCTTTTCCGCATCTTCATGAGAGGTCTGAGGCTGGTCGCTCATCTGCTTTTCCTCCACAGCTACACACGCAACAACCCTTCATTGTACCGTCGAACCACCGCCTAATCGAGCCGGTTTAACCCCTGTTACACCCCAATCCGGCGCGGGTTCACAACATCTTTTGCAGCCGCCGGAAAGTGGTTATCTCCCCTCGCATACTCATTTTCCAGTCGCCGTAATTCTGCCTTTAATCAATCGTCTGGAAAGCCTTCCGACGCGCGGCTATCCTCCCCGCCCAACAAATCGATTTCATGGAGGAAATGTCAACGTGTCGATGAAACAATCGAAAACGGGGTATCGTTACTTAAGCTATGGACTGCTGACCGCTCTGCTGTTGGTCATCACCAGCCTGTTCGTATTCGCGCAGGACACCGCTGCCTGCGAAGCCGGAAGCCGCCTGTTCACGCACGCCCTTGGCGAAAGCTGCATTCCCGAACACCCACTGCGCGTCGTTGTGCTGGATACAGGCGAGTTGGATAACGCCCTCGCCCTTGGTGCGCCCGTCGTCGGTGCGCCTGTCGAAGATGCCCTTCGCTATCAAGCCTATTTGGATGGTCAACTAGAGGGCATCGCCAGCACCGGTTCGATCAGTGAACCCAATTTTGAAGCCATCCTCGCCCTCGCTCCCGACCTCATTTTGGGCAGTAAGCAGCGCTACGAAGCCATCTACCCCCAGCTTTCGGAAATCGCCCCCACCGTCCTCACCCAATCACTGCGCGTGCCGTGGCAGGAGAACTTCAACCTGCATGCCGACGCCTTGGGCCGCACTACCGAAGCCGAAACACTGCTCGCCGCCTATGATGCACAGGTCGCCGATGTACAAGCCGCCCTTGGTGATTCGCTGGATACCCTCACCGTCTCCATTATCCGCTTCCGTCCGGGGCAGGTGCGCTTGTACCTGAAAAGCTCCTACATCGGCTACATCCTGCAAGATGTAGGCTTGCAGCGTCCCCCTTCGCAAGATCAGGATGTGTTCTCGGCTGAAATTTCGATTGAAGAAATGCAGCAGGCCGACGCCGATTACATCTTCGTCACTGGCTACGATGTCGAAGACAGTGAACGCGAAACCTTCCTCAACAGCCCCATGTGGCAAACGCTCGGCGCAGTGCAAAGCGGGCGCGTCATTGATGTCAATGATGATACATGGATTGCCGGTCTGGGTGTACAAGCCGCGCAGCTTGTCCTCGCTGATCTCGTCCGATACCTAGGCGCGCCCACCACAGCCGTCACGACCTGCGAACCGGGTTTCCGCCTCTTCGACCATGAACTACTCGCCACCGATCCAGTGTGTGTGCCCGAAGACCCCCAGCGAATCGTTGCACTGGATATGAGCATCATCGAGCTGCTCATGATCGCCGGTGAAACCCCTGCCGCGGTCCCTGCCGTCGCCTTCAACTCCTACATCCGGATGCACCCTGAGCTAGAATCACCCCTGAATCAAGTGTTGGAAACTGCCGTCGATACTGGCTATCCGCCCAACCTCGAAGCCATTCTCTCCTCCGAACCGGATCTCATCATCAGCCCCAATGACTTCATCAGCCAGACCATTTTCGAAGAACTCAACGCCAGCTCCACCACCATCCTCTTCACGCCGCAGCCCGGAGATTGGCGCAGCCGTTTGAGCTTCGCCGGTGAACTGCTCGGCTTGACGGAAACCGTAGATCAAGTGCTGGCCGATTATGATGTGCGAGTCGCGGAACTGAAGGACGCACTCGCTAGCGATGCTGCCGAAACCACCGTCTCGCTCATCCGCACCTTCCCCGACCAAATCGGCTTACTCGTCTCCGGCACCAATGCCGCTGCGATTCTGGAAAGCGTTGGTTTGGCGCGTCCCGAATCGCAAAGCGTGGATTACGATTACGTCCTCAGCCAACTGAACGGGCGTCCGGAAATCCTCATCTCGACCGAAGAATTGGGCTTAGCTGATGGCGATTACATCTTCGTCTTCGGTGACACGTCCGCGCTGGTTGCCAATCCGCTGTGGGGAGCGCTCGGCGCGGTGCAAAACGGGCAGGCATTTGAAGTCGGCTACTATTGGTGGGGTGATGATCTTTTCTCTGCCCACGACATTCTGGACGACCTGTTCACTCATATAGCAGGTATCGAAGCTGAAAACGGCAACCCATTTGAAAATGGGCTGGAATAAGGCCTGAACATTTGCTGTGTATACGGGGGCAGTCGATGATCGGCTGCTCCCGCACATGAGGAACATCACCATCTAAGAAGCCTTTGAGCTGTAGCAAATCGCGACCAACCTCCCGTTTTACCTCAAGCTCATATGACAGGAAAACATGGCACGTATAAATCAAATTTCTTCAACGGGATTCGGGGTTTAACCGGGGGAAATCACAGGCTAAACCTCCGGGGGGTCGTGGCAGAACCCGCATTAAGCCAAGAAATTAATCACACCGGTAGAATTTCGTGGGGGAGGCAATTTAAGATTTGTAGATCATCTCTCAAAGTTGAATTGCTATCCAGAATGTCCGTTATGACAAGTCACCGTCCACTGGGTTCTACGCTGCGCGAATTCCTGCTCGATCTGTACCAGCTCAGTGAGCGGGTGGAGTTCAGTGAGCATTACCTCAGCCCGTCTGATCTCACCCATTTGTTGTATGCCACACCCGCCTCATTGAGTCGCTCGATGGCTGAACTGAAAAAAATGAATCTTGTGGAGCATCAGCCTTATCACGGGGTACGGCTCACAGAAGCCGGTCGGCAGGCAGCACTACCATATGTACGCCGCCAGCGGATTGCCGAAGTATTTTTGAATCAGGTGATGGGCTTTGAGTGGGACACGATTCACGAAGAGGCAAAACGTTTAGTCGGCGGAATGACTGAAGCCGTCACCGAGCGCATGTTTGAAATCGCCGGTTCTCCACAAACCTGCCCGCATGGAGAACCGATCCCTGACCGCGACGGTCACTTCACTCGCCCGAATGACCATCCGCTTCATCGTTTGCCATTTAAGACCCCGCTCGTCATCACACGGGTGTTAGCCCGCGAGCCGGATCGTTTGAAGTACATCGGCGCGCTCCGTCTGCGCCCCGGAACACCGCTGCAAGTGATTCATATCGCGCCCTTCGACGGGCCGCTCCAACTGCGCTTGCCCGATGAGTTCCGCATCATCGGGCATAATCTGGCTGAAGTGATTTATGCCCGTCCGGTTGAGAATGAATAACAGATACGGTTGGCGAATCCACGTAGGATCAATTATGAGGGAAAATGCATTTCAACCACCCGGTGAAAGCATTCGTTCGCTTTTTGCGCGCGATGTTATCGCGCTTATTTGCGCCGTTCGTTCCCGTGTTTGAAATGCCCGGTCGCCTTCGCCATGATTAACTGCGCGTCTTTACCTTCCGCATTTTCAATCTGTGTCATGAACTTGCGGGCAGCCTCACCGGCCAGCGTCTTGATGTGTTTGCCATGCCAGTACAGCAGCACCCGCCCATCTTTGGTGGACTGGTAATCAAAAATTGCGTCATCCAGCACGCCGCGTTTGTCTACATTCCCCATTTTTAGGATTATTCCTTTCGCAATCTCCCTAACGCGCCATAGCCGGTACATTTCACCGTATATAATTGTGACGTCAGTTATGGTTAATGCGCATCAAAAGAGTGTTTTTCCTTGTAGGGATGAGCCAGCCTCATTTGCATGAGTAAAAATCTTCCCTCAAAATCCTTGTCCGTTACTCAGGTTAAATTTCCAAAAGCTGTCTGCCAATACCATGAACCTGATGCATGTACTCGATTGGTTGATAGGCAAGAAGCACATCAGGTTTGTCCGCCTTCCTGCTGCTCAATTTGATTTGCCAACAGTATCATAACAGCAATCGCAGCTAATCGCTCAGTTTTCCTCGCCTGCGATAGCTTCCGGATCCCATTCAGCAAAGGGGTCTTCAAAGCTGCGCCACGCTCGCCAGCCTAGCGCCATCTCATCATCCGTCAATAAGCACTCGTTCAAAGCATTCGTGATGAACTTTGGTTGAAGATCAATCCCGATAATCACCAACTCCTGCCGGCGGTCACCAAACTCGCCGTCAAAGTGTCGCTTCAAATGTGTCACCAGCGCGGCATCCTCCGGATATTCATCATCCGGCACAGTCACCCACCAGTTCCCCCCATATTCCAACGAAATCACTTCCCCCGCCTGCGACCAGATGCCTACAAGGTTATGGCGTGTCGCCAGCCAGATGAAACCTTTGGAGCGGATCACTCCGTTCAAAAGATCGCTTTCCAGCACGTCCAATAACCGTTGCGGATGAAAAGGACGGCGTGCGCGGTAGACAAAACTGCTGACCCCATATTCCTCTGTTTCCGGGGTATGCTCTTTGCCGGAAAGCCATTCGTCGAAGGCAGCCGCTTGATCAAAATCAAACCGATGTGTGTTCAGCACTTCCTTTAGCGGAATCTGGCCGAAGCTCGTCTGGATCAGATTGGCGTGCGGATTCATCCGTCGTAACAGCGCCTCGACGCGCTGAAGATCATCCCCCTCTACCAGATCCGTTTTGTTGAGCACCAGCACATTCGCGAACTCGATCTGATCAACCAACAAATCGGCGATGGTACGTTCATCTGTATCATTCATACCCATACCCCGCTCAACCAGCGTATCCAGCGTTGCCAGTTCGCGCAGTATATTCCGGGCATCAACAACCGTCACCATCGTATCCAGCCGTGCAATATCACCCAAACAAAACCCATCATCAAGCGCGAAGGTGAAGGTTTCCGCCACCGGCAGCGGTTCCGCGATACCTGTCGCTTCGATCAAGAGATAGTCGAAACGCCCCTCGTGTGCAAGACGGGTAACTTCTTGCAGCAAATCATCCCGCAGCGTGCAGCAGATGCATCCGTTGCTCAACTCCACCAGCTTTTCCTCTGTCCGGCTCAAATGTGCGCCGCTGTCAACCAGTTGAACATCAATGTTCACCTCGCTCATATCGTTGACAATGACGGCAACACGCAGCCCTTCTCGGTTATTGAGAACATGATTCAGTAAGGTGGTTTTGCCTGCCCCCAAAAAACCGGAAAGCACAGTGACGGGTAATTTTTTCATGCATGTTTCTCCTGATTATGATGCGGATACCAATCCCGAATGATGGCATAAGCCGCTTGACTTCCAGCAAAGGCAGCCCCTAATGAACTCGCCCATCCCTGAATATCACCGACAGCCCACAACCCCTTAACCGCTGTTTGGTGCATAGCATCGGTTTTGAGGTGGTCATTTTCGTCCACCTCAAGACCGAAATTGGCGATGAGTTTTTGCGTAAGAGGTAATGCTTGTTCGGGGGGTGTCCATAGCAGCGTGCCAACCTCGACCTGTTCGCCGCTATCGAGCGTGACAGCATTGACCTCACCGGATGTGTGATGCACCTCAACAATCTTGCCCATATGCACAGGGATACCACGCGCGGCAAAATCAGCCAGATGCGCAGCCTCCGGGGCAATATCCGGGTACAAAATAATTTTCGCGTGTTTCGTCCAGTGCTGGTACAGGATGGGAAGATGCTCAAGCGCCCGCAGCGATGTGATGACCAACCCCCACACACGATCCCGATTTTCGTAACCGTCGCAGAAAGGACAGGCAATGATGCTCTTGCCCCAGCAAGCGAGGTAACCGGGAACATCAGGATAAACATCACGGAAACCGGTTGCCACAATGACGTGTTTTGCTGTAAACGGGGTACCACCAGCCTCGCCGCTAACATCAAAGCCGCCTTCTGCGTTGGCTTGTACGTCTATGATCCGTTCGATGCGACGTTCTGCGCTGTTATACACGTCAATTTGCTGCCACGCTTGTTCGCGAATTTGTGCCGGCAGCAGCCCATCCAGCCCCACGAAATTATGCACACCGTGCGATGCCGCATTGCGGGGTGGTTCGGGTGCGTCAAAGATGATAACCCGCTTACGAGTACGCGCGAGTATTAAAGCCGCCTGTAACCCTGCAGGCCCGCCGCCAATTATGGCAATATCATAGTGTTGTTCAGTCATGCTATCCTCGTTTATGATGCACGTTGCATTTGCCAATTCGGGAACGGATCAGGGAACAATTCCCAACCTGCTTCGCCAAGTGCGAGTTCATCATCATTAAGCAGTGCCGCCTGAAGCTGCGTCAGCATCATTTCTTTAGGCATTTGCATACCAATGAATACAAGTTCTTGGCGTCGATCTCCAAATGGCTCTTTCCAGTAATCAGCCAGATATTGCGCAATTTCATCTTGAGTAGGCCATTGCCCTTTGGGGGTGGCGGCTAGCCACTGCCCAGCAGGAGCAACGCGAGCAATATGTCCGGCGAGTGACCAGTTGATGCCCATGTGATGCCGTGTTGCCAGCCAAAAAAACCCTTTGGAACGCAGAACCGTATGCATATGATCGCCTTTAAGAAAGTCCATCAACCGCACAGGGTGAAAAGGGCGATATGCCCTAAAAACAAAGCTGCTGATTCCATACTCTTCTGTTTCTGGCGTATGCTCGCCTTCAAGCTCTTTCAACCAACCGGCTGAACGCTGTGCAGCTTCCATATCAAACATTCCCGTATTGAGGATGGCATTCGTAGGCACTTGAGCCTGTTCGGCGTGGATGAAACGGGCTGTAGGGTTCAGTTTGCGCAAGATGCCTTCTAATGTTTCGATCTGCTCTGACGTGGCGAGATCCGTTTTGTTCAAAATGATGACGTTAGCAAATTCAACCTGATCAATCAGAAGATCGGATAAAGTGCGATTGTCCTCATCACTAACCTCCATGTTCAGTGCTTTGAGCCGCTGCCCCTCGCGGTAGTCATTTAGCCAACTGCTGGCATCAACTACCGTAACCATAGTATCGAGCCGTGTGATATCCATGAGACTCATGACGCCATCAGGGGTAGGGAAAGAGAAGGTCATCGCTACCGGCAGTGGTTCGGCGATACCAGTGGACTCGATAAGCAAGTAATCGAAGCGCCCATCCTGTGCAAGCAGCGTGACTTCTTGCAGCAAATCTTCACGTAGTGTGCAGCAGATGCAACCGTTGGTCATCTCGACCAATTTTTCTTCCGTCCGGCTCAGATGCGCACCACCATCACGCACGAGTTGAGCATCGATGTTTACTTCGCTCATATCATTGACAATAACGGCGACACGCAGCCCTTCACGATTATTGAGGACGTTGTTCAGCAGCGTGGTTTTGCCTGCGCCAAGAAAACCGGAAAGCACTGTCACGGGAAGTTTTTTCATGTTTAGCAATACTCCTTACGAATGACTTCGGATAATGTGTGCCAGCTGGGTGCGAGTTTGGGGGCGGTTACCCCTCCGTGATAACGACGGCGCAATGGCCATGCAGCGATTGTTTGTGTACGATAATCAATCGGAAGTTGTGTTGTTAGCCAAGCCTCATATGCAGCGATCCGATCCAATGCTTCACCGAGCAAGGTGAGGGCATTATGCTGTTCTTGAGGGTCACGGGGTTCATGAAGCGGCGGCAACTGATCAGGCTGCCATGCCTGCGGATAGAGGTCGGTTTGTGGAGTATAACCCAAACGAAAACCTGAACGACCGAGAAATAAACTGCCGATATCAGGAGCGGCAATCCACAATCCCCACCCCCACAATGTCAAAAAGTAACCAGATTGGGCAGCGCGCGTGTAAGCGCTATGCCAGCGGGCTTGAGGTGACGGGCGGCGCGCGAAACCATACGTAAGCAGCAAATTACCTTCCTTCCGACGCACATCACAACCCCAGCACCACATTTGTTGTTCTATTAGGGCTTCACCTTGTTTCACAATTGATCTTGGAAGTTTGAAAGGTAAAGATGACGGTGTGACTGCAAGTGTCATTCCGCATCCTTTCTTATGAACTCAACCCGAATGTTTAATGATACTTTGTATCGATTCTGATCAAATGATACATTGTATCAATTGCAGTTTCAAGAGTCGAGATTATTAATGAGATGATTTGAAATGATGCAGGTAAGCGAGTGTTTGAAATAAGTTTGAGGCCGATACGCGAGTATTCATAACGAAGGCGATGCTAACGAGAAAAAAGCAAGTGATTCTCAACTTGCAGATGAGAACCCCTGAGTCTTCTCTTACCTATGTTTCCACGTATCTCAGTGAATTTCTATCAGCAATCTTCTGACAAAATTAAGACATATACCGCATTTAAGGAACACGACTAGATAGGGAAGGCTGATATGCAAAATGTCGTGCTAAATAGAACCTCTAATGACCAACTTCCAATCACTTTGGAAAAAGCGTCCCGGCCCTGTAACTTTGCCTTCGATACGGTCAAATAAAATTTCAGCGAGCTGCCGCCCGATTTGTCTTAAATCGCGGCGAACGATGGTGAGCGGTGGAGAAATGATAGTTGCTTCAGGAATGTCGTCAAACCCCATAACACCCACATCTTCCGGAACTTGAAGCCCGGCGGCTTTGGCTTCGAGGATAGCACCGATTGCCATTAGGGAATTCGCCGCGAAAATAGCGGTTGGCAACTTCCCGTGCTGGATAAATGCTCGCATCCCATGATGCCCACCCTCAATGGTGAATTCGCCTTGCTGAATAAAGTTTGGTTCGATCGTTAATCCCGCTTCTTCCATTGCCCGCATATAACCGCGAACTCGTGAAGGTCCCGGTGGCATTTGATTCAGAGTTGAAATAAACCCAATACGGCGGTGGCCTTTAACCTCGATCAGCCATTTGACAGCTTCATAAGTTGCCGGCTCACTAGTCCCCCCCACAACATCAATTGATGGGTGATCCACCTGTGCTCCCAATGCTACAATCGGCACGCGGCTATGCTTGATGAAGGTATCCAAATCCTCTGATGTTAGACAGTGTGGAGCCATGATGATGCCATCCACCGGACGCCTGAGGGAAGCATTGAGAAATCGTCGTTCATGTTCGTAAATATGGTCACTGTTTGAGATGAGTACTTCATAATCGTGTTGATCGGTGAAGTCCTGAATCCCTCGCACAATTGGATGATAAAAAGCGTTCGAAATATCGCCGATCATGACCGCAATCATCTGCATATGCTGAGTCCGTAAACTGCGCGCAATCATATTTGGCTGATAATTGAGCTGCTCCACTGCATCAAGGATCTTTTGGCGGGTTTCTTCACTAATTCGGATCGAGGTGGCGTTCTGACTAAGAACGCGGGAAACGGTACTATGAGAAACACCCGCTAATTTGGCAACATCCTGCATTGTTGGAAGGTTTGAAGTTGGGCGCGACTTTTTTTCGGTCATAATATTACTTGATTGAATCCGTTAAACTATGATTACTCGATGCTCAATCATGAATTCAACTGCCTCATAGACAGCTTGAAGCGAATTATAGCGCGGCTGATAATCAATCAGATGCCGTGCTTTAGCGATGCTGGCATTAGGGCTATGGGCAATGTGATCCCATGTTGCTGCCGAATCTTCTGATGAGACTGTAGTTTTCCACATATCCCAAGGTAAGAACTCTAGTTTTGCTTCTCTGCCAAACCATGTTGCAACGCTTTCCGCGTAACCCCGTAACGTCAGTGCAGCAGGAGATACAACATGGAAACTTTCACCAAGGCTGGTACTGCGCGAAAGCAAGGCTTTTAAAAAAGCCTGCGCAACATCAGCTGCATGAACATGGTGCACTGTTTCCAAGCCGAGGTTCGGCAAGGTTAAAACATCACCACGAGCCAATTTCTCGAATACGTGAGGATTAAAGTTGCCTGCCGGATTTAAAGGATTGTAGCCGACGCCGACTATGTGTCCGGGATGTAGAATAGTGGCCGGAAAATTATGGCGACGAGCCTCGTTTAAGAGATACGCTTCGATTGATGCTTTCTGGATGCCGTATTCGCCAAAGGGATGGCGCGGTTGATCTTCGGTAGCTGGTACCTGTGTGCTGTGCCCATAAATCCATACAGTTCCACAATGTAGAAAGTGCTGAATTTTCCCCCGAAGAGCTTCGACTATTTGTAGGGCACTCGCTTCGGTAAAACAGATCAAATCAATAACAACATCCGGCGATTGATCCAAGATCTTTTGCCCAAAGGTACCTGCCTGTTCTTCTACCTCACGGTCAAGCTTTATTTGCTTCACCTTATTCCATGCGGCATTTGGCAGGTAGGGATTGCTACGTCCACGGGTAATATTAATGACCTCATAATTACGTTCAACCAGCATCGGAATCAAATAGGTACCGATATGACCGGCTCCACCGATCACAACAATTCTCATGATGCATCCCTTCATGGGGTAGAGTAAATAAGTCCACCCATAGCTAATCAATAGCTGACCGTATAGAGAATCTCAAACCATTTTGGTTGTCGAATTTCTCAAGCTGTTCATAACTGAACCCAAACAGGTTGCGTCAGATGATGGCGGGTACTTGTGAGGAATAGCTATAGATTGGGTGACCACTTACTTGATTACAAGTGGTGGCACGTGAGCAGGTATGGAAATCGAAGCGTTCGCCGCCATGACTCGACTGCTAATTTAACGGATGTGTCCGATAGGTAGGAAGTAACTATGTCCGGAACAACCGCCGCAGTAGGCTGTCAGCTATTCTGAAGTGAGGCAATTTGTTATAGTACAAAAACTTCATGCCTAATACTCCCTTCCAAAAGTGATGGACTTTAGGTATGAGGCAAGCGGAGCGGTAGTGACGTACCGCTCCGCCACCTATAGGTTTATGATGCGCGCCAGAATTTGCTGTTATCTTTGTTAATAACCACAACCCCGGTGTCTACACCCGGAGGTAGCGGGGAAATACCGGCTGCTTGCCAGTCGGAAACGGATTCAATTTTGCTGTTCCGTACCATATAGGCAAACATCAATCCCCAGAACCCCATCTGCCATGTACCTTGTGCAAGTGTTGCACCGAGCTGACCGTTATCAATCAAATCGAGAGTTCCTTCGTCAAAGTCAAACCCAATGTGCTGTACCTGCTCAATCACACCTGCTTCACGAAGCGCTTGAGCAGCACCAATGGCTGCCTGTGCATTGCTGCTGAAGACGCCTGTAATATCCGGTTCAGCTTGCAGAAGAGCCGACAAGCCACTCGCTGCGGCTTCCGATGTATTCTGATTATCAACGATGTATTCGTCGCCAGTTACGATATTGGGGTACTCGGCCTTAATGGTGTCAATAAAGCCCTGTGTACGCTGCGCCAAATTGTTCTGAGATGGCACGGTGATGACGGCTGCTTTACCGCTCCCAATCTGTGCACCGATGTACCGGGCCGCAACAACACCGGCTTGATAATTACCCGTACCGAGGAAGGAGTAACGCTTGCTGAGAGGAGAATCTGCGTCGAAAGTAACGATCGGCAAACCGCTCGCAATTGCACTATCAATCGATGGTTGGAGTGCGTCGGCTTGAATAACCGTTAAGACGATTCCATCAGGCTGTTGAGCGATCGTTTCATCCAATACACGGGCTTGAGCAGTAATGTCGTATTCGGTCGGTCCTGTATATTGTGTCTCTACGCCGAGATACTCAGCAGCATCTTGCATGCCGCGATAAGCATCTTTCCAATAGCTGATGCCGGATAAAAAAGTAACCATCGTATAAGTCTGAGTACCTTGTGCGCGTGCTAGAGTGAGACCGTGTGAGGCTAACAGCCCAGCTGCCGCAGCAGTGCTAGACTTCTTGAGAAACTCGCGTCTATTCACTTGATATCCTTTCTATCAATACACTTTTTCAAATATGCACGTCACGGAGCTTTTAGCCGGCTTTCTTGCCCCGCGCCCGCAACTGCCAACGCTGGCTAATGGTATCGAATCCCACTGCCAGAAGTAGCACAACACCCATGGCTAATTGTTGCCAATAAACAGGTACTCGTAGCAGTACCATCCCGTTATTGATAAATCCCACAAAAATAAGACCGAGCAGACCACCGATTACAGTGCCTTTGCCACCCCGTAAACTGCATCCACCAATAATACAGGCAGCAATGATGCGAAGTTCTTCACCCGAACCTGCGCCCGGATCAGCAACCGTAAAACGTGATACTGACAAAACACCTGCTAAACCTGCTAGCAGGCCGGAAAGCACATATACAGCCAGCACAACCCGCTTCACGTTAATACCGGAAAGCCGTGCCGCTTCTTCATTGCCACCCACATAATAAATTTGACGAAATGCAGAACTCCGCCGCATCAGAATATCACCAACAATAATGGCAATTATGGCGATCAAGATGAGGTTAGGGATTCCTAGATTTTGTCCTTGCCCATACACAAGAAAATCGGGTGGCAGGCCTGCAATTGGCAACCCTTGTGTGATTGCTAAGCTGACCCCGCGCGCAATCCCCAACATACCCAAAGTTGTGATAAAGGGATTAATTTGTATCTGTGTGATCAAAAAGCCATTAATGAATCCGGCCAGTGCGCCACACGCAACCCCGCACAAAATTGCGATGGGAATAGGCAGTTCGGCTCGAAGTGCGAGGGCGACAGTCACCCCGCCCATCGCAAAAACCGACCCAACCGAAAGATCGAATCCGCCGGAAACTAGCGCTGCTGTCATTCCTACCACGATGATGGCCGAAGTCGCAAAACCCAAGCTGATAGCATTCAGGTTAGGCGTAGTAAGGAATTTCCCTGTGATCAACTGCAATGCAATGCCAATTAGCACAATCATAATAATCAAGGTTGCTTCACGTGCTCTCAGGAGCCGAAGTAAGAAATTAGAATTCGCATTCGGCGTGTCTTGAGATGTTGTGGTATGAGGAGCAGAAGGTGTTGTTTCCATAATTGAGTCTATGTACCTTATTGGCCGCTTGCAGAACGGATAATTTTTTCTTCAGTAGCTTCTTCAGCGGTGTATTCAGCCACAATTGCGCTTTCATGCATGACTAAAATGCGATCACTCATGCCTAAAATTTCCGGCAGCTCAGAGGAAATAATAATGATGCCAACACCACTTTCGGCCAGTTGACGCAAGAGGAAGTGAATCTCTTTTTTCGCACCGACATCAATGCCGCGTGTGGGTTCATCTACAATCAGAATATTGGGTTTAATCGCTAACCATTTAGCTACGAGCGTCTTTTGTTGATTACCACCGCTTAATCGCCGTACTTCCTGTTCAATTCCCGGTGTACTAATAGCTAACTGCTGAACATAACGTTCGGCCAAGGTTCGTTCTTTTGTAGGAGAGAGGAAACCATTCGTACTAACTTTAGAAATGACAGCAGCCTCGATATTAAGCCGAATACTCATTTCGAGGAACAATCCTGCTGCCTTGCGATCTTCCGGTAGGTAACCTAACCCATGCTTGATGGCATCCTGTGGTGACCGGAAATCAACGGGTGAACCGTTCAGGAATATCCGCCCCGCAACTTTAGAATCAGCTCCAAACACGGAGCGCGCTAATTCACTTCGCCCTGAACCAATGAGACCTGCAAATCCGAGGATCTCGCCCTGATTGAGCTTGAAACTGTTACGCGCCTTTGAATTTGGGAGTGTTAAATCTTGTACTTCAAGCAGCGGCGACCCTACTTGATTTGTTTTGCTCGGATACATTGCCCCAAGTTCCCGACCCACCATCATTCGGATGATCTGATCGGGGGTTACATCAGCGGTTTTTTCTGTACCGATATAACGCCCATCTCGAAGCACAGTTATGCGATGAGCCAAAGTAAAGACTTCATTCAGTTTGTGGCTGATGTAAAGAATACTGACTCCTTCCAATGCTAGACGATGGAGGAGCTTTAACAATCGATCAGCTTCAGTATCGGTGAGCGCAGACGTGGGTTCATCAAGGATAAGAACCTTGCAATTGGATGATAGTGCTTTGCTGATTTCAACAAGCTGTTGATTAGCGATAGAGAGAGTCTCCACAAGTGCTCGTGGATTAACATGAACCTGCATTTTCTCAAGCACTTGCGCGGCATTTTGGTAAAGCTGTCGATAGTTCACCATCCCAAACCGATTTGTCGGTAAATGACCGGGAAAGATGTTCTCAGCAACTGTGAGAGTCGGAACCATACTTAATTCTTGATAGACAATAGCAATACCTAATGCAAGTGCTTCGCGTGGATTAGCGGGAGTAATCGGCTGACCATCCATAAGAAGCTGTCCTGCATCAGCCTTATGAACACCAGACAAAATTTTCATTAAGGTGCTTTTACCCGCACCGTTTTCCCCCATTACTGCGTGTATTTCCCCCGGAAGCAATTCAAGTTGAGCCTGGTCAAGCGCCAGTGTTCCCGGAAATTGTTTAGTTATGTTAACAGCTTGTAATATTGGTTGCATAAAAGTTTTGGGTTGCGCAAACGTGTGCAGTCAATCGTGTGCATTGTATATATCTTTAAAAAGGTTGTCAAATTTTGCTTTCGCTACCCTAGCAGTAGAGGTATTCGGTTGAGGCTGTTTCATAATTCGGAGACTAGACGCCTCATATGTCCGATTGATGGGGAAAGTTATTGAAAAGCATACTTTGTCAGATCAGATCAATTTCAAAAATCGCGATTAACCTCTATAGCTTGATCATCTGCGAAATAGCGTGATCCTTGATCCGACTGTTTGTGGTTTGGGGATAAACAATAATAGCCACGCTGGTGGGTGCATTCCCTAAATGAATACACCCCCAACTGATACTGTTCTTATTCTGTTTTGACTATGGTGATGCCGCGAGCTACACCGGGAGTACGGATAATACGACCAGCGACTTCTAAGCGATCTAGATAGCGGTAAAGATTAGGGCGAGACATGAAAGTTGCTTCTGCAATTTCACGCAGGTTCGGGCTATAACCGAACTGTTCGTTATGCTGACAGATGAAAGCAAAAACCGCATCCAGCACTTCAGGTTCTAGTGTTTTTTTGGGTTGGCGCATGATAGCCTCGGTTAGCAGCCTGATAAAAGTGGTCATCCTGCAAATGCAAATCCTTTAACAGAGTGCTGGTCATAAGTGTTTCGCAGTTTATTCCTATATCTTTCCTGCCAGAATGGAAAGACCTGAGAACGCTGCTGCCCGCGCACTTCTCGTTAGGTGAAACATAGGTGGGATCCACGCATCACCGGATGATGTAACAGGTTTCAAACCATGAAGATCATATCACGCTTTAGAACTGATATTCTATACCCTAACGGATAGAATATCGTTAGAGAACGGATAGAAAAAACAAACCATCTATCCAATGATAGATGACAGGAGTGGCCTGAGGCGGAAAAGAGTCTGTTTATGAGGCTGGAAAAACCCAAGCAAGCGCTTCCGGTAGGATGCTACGGAAGCCTACTAAGCCATGACCGCTACCAATTTCAGTGAATTTGTAGCCTTCGGGTAGGCGAGCACTGAGAATGTCCCGCAGACCAAATCCCGGGCGTAAGAACCGTGATTTGGCTTCGTATCGTCCAACAGATTGGAAGATACGACGAGGAAGTACCGGCGCGACTTCGAAGCGGTTAGCATACAGCGAAAGCAAATCTTCGTTGGGTCCTTTGCCAAGCGGTGGCGAAATCAAGAGGAGCGCATTGAACACCGCCGGGTTTTTCAATGCCGCATGTGCCGCCGCAACCGCACCAATAGCCACCCCCCCCAAACCGAGGTTGGATGAATCGATACGATAGTGCGTTTGTACCAAAGGCAGCACTTCCAATAACAGAGAAGAATAGTGCCGATCATTGCTGATATATTCTTTCTCACGCGACTGCTGATCGCCACTTTGTACCATGGCGATCACCAATGGAGCCAAGCGTTTGTGCTTGATAAGCGCATCTGCAATGGCAGGAACTTGGAGCGGGCCATTTGCCCACTGGCCATCCTGCAATATTAAAAGCGGATACGCGAGACCGGAACCTTCATATCCCGGCGGGGTATAGATCCACAATTTGCGATTCTTGATCCCTAACTGCAAGCTATCGAAGGTATGCTCAGTTACTTTGCCACGCGGCACAGCAGCTAGAATGTTCCAGTCGAGGAATGGCCGTGCCTCACCCATCCGAAGCACTGAAACGTCCTGCTGTCCGGTCTGCATTTTCAGTGGATTAGCTGGATCAACACGCCAAAACTTTGTCACCCGCCCCAACACATCCGTTTCTTGAGCTAATGGAGTCATCGGATCATCGACTACTAGAAGGTAATCAAGCAGGTCATCCGGCGCAAAATTGCGGGTGACATGCCATAGGGTTGTACCTTCCAGTTGAGTCATCGGAGCAAAAGGCGGATCGGCCTTGATGGTATCTAGATTGATGGCAACCGTTTTGCGTGCAGCAAGACTATTGAAGATGAATGTGGCTTTGTCTCCCTGAACCCATGGCCATTCTCGTCGTTCATCGACTAACTCATCCACCAGTGTTTGCCGCGCACCGTCACTGCGCGCGCGCGCCGCTTCTGTCAGAAAGCTATCGAAAGAAGTCCATCGGGGCATCAGCTAGGCTCCTGTGTCCATGTCTGTAAACATAACGTCCATTGTAGCACTGTGCAGGTTGAATGACTAATTCAAGTACAAATCTGCTGTTTAGCCGGAAAAAGCTACCAAATCATTACGAATACATGCTCATAACGTGTGATAAACTGTTATATATTTACTTATCTATACATTTACACCTAAACATTCAAATAGGTGTTAAGGAATAGACGCGACAGAAAGGAATCTGTATGACATCCGACAATAAGTTCGGGCTATTACGCCGAATGCTGCGAGCGTTAGGGCTTTCCCAACAATCAGCAGATGATGTTGTGGATTTTATTGGAGATTTATTGGCTGGAGAGGGAAAAAGCAATCACGAACCCAAGCAATCACCGGATTTCCCTTATCATTTGCGAGACAATTTTCTCTCGGCGGCAGAACTAAGCTTTTTTGATGTTTTACGCACTGTGGTTGGAAATCGAGCAGTTTTGTGTACCAAAGTCGCGTTAGGTGATGTCTTTTGGGTGAAGCGGGATGACGCGAGTCGCCATCGTATTTATACAAACAAGATTGATCGTAAGCATGTTGATTTTCTAGTTTGCGATCCAGCTACGATGCGACCTCTCTTAGGAATTGAATTGGATGATAAAAGTCATCAAAGACAAGATCGGCAAGAACGAGATGCATTTGTTGATCAAGTTTTCAATGCAGCGGGGCTTCCACTGCTGCATATCCCAGCCAAACGAGGGTATGTGGTTGCTGATTTGAGTACGACACTCGCCCCATATCTGAATATACAAGCTGCTCATCCAACACCCACACCGCAAGCCGAACTTGCCAGTCCGCTAGAAACAACCAAAGCACCGAACTGCCCAAAGTGCGGTAGCTCTATGATTTTGAGAACAGTCCGAAGTGGTGCGAACGCTGGCAATCAATTTTGGGGGTGTTCAAATTATCCGAATTGCCGCTCTATGCTACCTTACACAGGATAGGGTCACCAAACCTCAACGCCGAAGGGAATTAAGTAGGCGTTGTAGTACAGCGTCAGCCTCATGAAGTGCAGTATCTGGATCAGCAGACTGGGCGATCCAGAGTGCACCTTCGTTCATTGCACCCGAAAGCAGGTGCGCGAGAGCTTCGAGTGGCATGACGACAATTTGGTCGGATTGCATCAGGGCGCTCAAACTCTGTCGTAGGGACTGCATCGAATTGGCATCGTCGAATTGACGCCATGTTTCCCAACCAAGTACCACAGGCGCGTCAATTAGCAAAATTTGACGGAAGGATGGATTAAGCCCAATTCTAAGAAAGGCAGTGCAACCCGCTAGAAGTTGATTCCATAAATCGGTTTGTTGTTCGGCCGCTGCCTGTACCTGTGCGTTGACATCCTGCTGCACAGCTTCAACAACTGCACGGAACAATCCTTCTTTACTTTCGAAATGATGATAGAGAGCGCCACGGGTTACACCTGCTAGATGCACCACTTCCTCTGTAGCGGTGTGGGCATACCCATATGCACCGAACTGCTCACGGGCAATCATGATTAACTTTTGAATAGTGGCTTCACGTTGTGCCACTTTGGTTCGTCGTGATTCAGCCATGCACTTATGCCTCGATTTAACTGAAGTCACGTTTACTATACCGCAATTTGAGACAACTGCTTGTTTCAAACCGTTGACATACATACAGTATGTATGTTAAAATAAATCTATCAAACAGACAGAGGAGGTTATATGACTCTCAAGGGTTTTTATCCCGTCATTTGTACGACAAACCTTGCAGCTACCTGTGATTTCTATATGCGTCATTTGGGGTTTGCAGCTACCTTTGAATCAGATTGGTATATTAGTCTGCGAATGGAACAGTATCCGCAGTACGAACTCGCTATCCTAGATCCAACACACCCAACCGTTCCAGAAAATTACCAGAAATCGGTTCAAGGGCTGTTGCTCAATTTTGAGGTAGACGATGTAGACGCCGTTTATCACAGGCTGATTCAGCAAGAACAGCTACCACTCGAACGAGATTTGGTCTCGGAAGCGTTCGGGCAGCGCCATTTCATCACCGCCGACCCGAATGGTGTGTTGATTGACATCATCACAGTCATTCCACCCTCCGAAGCATTTGCTAGCCAATACCTCCAAACCCCTTAATCTTCTCCGGGTAGGCGGATCATATATCCGTCTGCCTGCCTATAACACCTTCAGACCAATCACTGAAAAGACCTAGTGCTGCCACAACTATTGTATACTGGGCGGGTACGCGCTAGGTCTGTGCC
Organism: Anaerolineae bacterium; assembly: GCA_017303775.1. Taxonomy (GTDB): domain Bacteria; phylum Chloroflexota; class Anaerolineae; order Aggregatilineales; family Phototrophicaceae; genus CFX2. The sequence continues at coordinate 32,034 of JAFLCH010000007.1, forward strand.
GATGGCTGGACCGATCAGCATAGTCGATCATCGGGAGGTGAGATGATGATTCATGAAAAAACCAGTCAGCGTCTGCGTGACAAACTGAGCGACCTCTATGGTGAGGCACACAGCGGCGCATTGATGGAACGGCTGCTGGCGCTGATCGGCGATGTTCAACAACCTCCACGCAGTCGTTTACCGCTCAGTGAAAAAGATGTCATTCTGATTACCTATGGTGATCAGGTGAGCGCATCCGGTCAACCGCCGCTGGCGACTTTACATCGTTTCCTGAAAGAAACGGTTGGCCAGCAGATTAACACGGTGCATATCCTACCGTTCTATCCCTATTCTTCAGATGATGGATTCTCGGTCATTGACTACGAGGCGGTTAACCCTGAACTCGGGGGATGGGCGGAAATCCAAGAGATGCGTGTTGATTTCCGGCTGATGTTTGATGCGGTATTCAATCACATCTCTGCCGGAAGCGAATGGTTCAAAGCATTTTTGCGGGATGAACCACCTTATGACAAGTTTTTCACAGTGGTTGATCCGGGAACAGATCTTTCACTGGTGCGGCGGCCTCGAACGCTGCCTCTACTCACCGCGTTTGAAACGCCCAGCGGCACCAAACATGTATGGACAACATTCAGTGATGACCAAATCGACTTGAATGCAGCCAATCCGGATGTTGTGCTGGAATTGATTCGTATCCTGTTGTTTTATGTCCAGCAAGGCGCTGACCTTATCCGGCTTGATGCTATCGGTTTCCTATGGAAGACAATTGGAACCAACTGCATTCATTTACCAGAAACACATCTCATCATCCAACTGATGCGAGATGTGTTGGATATTGTCGCGCCGAATGTAATGCTCGTGACTGAAACAAACGTGCCGCATGACGAGAATATTTCATACTTTGGCGATGGGTACAATGAGGCCCAGATGGTATATCAATTTTCGCTGCCACCACTGGTGCTACATACTTTTCACACGGGAGACAGCACTGCCCTGACCAGTTGGGCGAAGACGATCCGCCGAGCAAGCGACCAGACTACATTTTTCAACTTCACGGCGTCGCACGATGGCATCGGCGTACAACCGGCACGCGGAATCTTGAGCGAAGCAGAAATAGATTCTCTCGTTGGATTAGTAGAGGCGCACGGCGGTTTTGTGTCGTATAAAAACAACAGCGATGGCAGCCGCAGTCCATATGAACTAAACATCAATTACTTCGACGCGATCACGAACCCGGCGCTGACAGCCGCTGATCCGGGGCTGGCGCTGCGGCGGTTTATCGCTTCGCAGGCCATTATGCTGTCATTTATGGGAGTGCCGGGGATTTACTTCCACAGCGTCTTTGGATCGCGCAGCCACCATGCGGGAGTCGAAGCAACGGGACGATACCGCAGCATCAACCGGCAGAAGTTCACGCTGGGGGAACTGCAAGCGGAACTAGCGGATAAGAACAGTCTGCGCGCCCGTATTCACGCTGCTTACTTGAAGCTGGTCGAAATCCGTACCGGACAACCTGCCTTTCATCCTTTGGGGCAACAGACCGTATTGGAGTGGGGAGCGGAAGTTTTTGCACTCGAACGGCGATCACCCGATGACAAGCAGCGCGTGTTAGCACTGCACAGCATCAGCCCGGACTCAGTAACACTAGCGCTTCCGGAGGGTAATTGGCGAGACCTCATTAACGGGAGTGATCAGCACGACAGCATAACGCTTGAGCCGTATCAGGTGGCGTGGTTAGCTACCGGAGAGGTGTAACGGGCATTATGACGCAACCCGTAATTGTGCTGACCGGACAGCCTATCTGGGAAGATACAGTACGACGAGGACTCGAACCTGCGTACAGTGTAGTCGCTCTGAGCGATAAAAGCGGTTACGTCAAACGGTTGGCCGAGATGCGTCCAGCGTTGGTGCTGGTGGATGGGAAAGAGGCTGATTGGTCTTATTGGGTGACGACACCGAAAACCAGCCCAGCTACCCGCCGAATTCCAGTGGTATTGGTTGCCAGTGATTCTAGGCTGCGAGAAGCAGCCCGTTCAGCCGGGGCAGACGCCGTGATCTCCACCAGCGAATTAGCAGCTCAACCAGCACAATTGGTTGAACAGTACGCACGGGTAAGCGACACAGCGCTGCTGGAAGCGCTGGAATGCGGATGCGCAGAGACACTTCCCCCGCTGGCAACTGAAGGTGTGGCGCAGTTCAACGCGGGGCACTACTATCGCCAGCACGATCTGTTTGAGGAACAGTGGGTTCAAACGGACGCACCGATCCGTGATTTGTACCGGGCGATTTTGCAGGTGGGGGTGGCGTACTATCAGATTGAACGGGGTAATCACCGTGGGGCGCTCAAAATGCTGCTGCGCAGTATTCAGTGGTTAGCGCCACTACCCGACGTATGTCAGGGGATAGATATTCGCCAACTCCGGCTGGACTCGGAAGCGGTGCGGGCGGCGCTTGAACAGATGAATCCGGCGGACATCGGTCACTTTGACCGCAGCCTGTTTAAGCCGATACGCCTCGTGGATCCTTCAAGGGCATGAAAGCCGCGCTGCGCTTTTCGGGTTTGCTGCTGGTGATGAGCGGAGTGCTGCTGGCCTTTACGCTGGGGACGGCTGTGGCGGCACAGGGTGGGAAACAAATCGCCTATGTCGATTGGCAAGGAAGCTACCGCATTGTCTTGCACGATGCGGCCAGCAAGCTCGAACGGGTGATCCTGCGGCAGACGGCAGAACCCTGCTGTTTGTCGTTTTCGCCAGATGGGCGCTGGCTCGCTTTTTTGATGTCGTTGAACGATGGGCCGCCGCGCATCGGTGTGATTCCGTGGGGCGGAGGCAGCCCGTACCATCCGGTTGACAGTTATGTGACTGCCGTGCGACCACAGTGGTCACCGGACAGCGAATGGGTAGCATTCCGGCATCAGTACGCAAACCCGACCAGTGTGGAGGCACACCGGAGTGAACGCCGCCTGCGCGACCCACAACTGCCTGACGGGCGCGATGCCTTCCCGATTTGGTCACCCGATGGGCAGCAGGTGGCGTTGGTCAGTGATGAAACGATCAGCCTCGTTCCGGCGGCGTGCTTGTACAAGGCGGATGAATGCGATGCGCCGAAACAGGTGAACAGGGCAGAACAGCAAGTTAGCGGGATGCCGGTGTGGTCGTCTGATTCGAGCCGGTTGGCGTTCGTCGCCGTCGTGAACCGGCGCAGCGAGGTGTTTGTGGCAGCGGTGGTCTGCCCGGCAGTGTGCCCGGAGGCTGTGGCAATGACGACGGATGGGCAGGACAAGCGTACACCGGTTTGGTCACCGGATGGGCGGTATCTGGCTTATTCAGGGCGCGATGGTGGGGCATACGCTGTTTTCTTGTTGGAGGCAAGCTGCGCTGAAATTCAGGCAGCCTGTTCACCCCGACGGCTCGGCCCTGAAGGAAATAGTTTCGCGCCAGCGTGGTCGAGCGACGGCACAGAAATTCTTTTCACGCTTGAGGCGGTCGGGACGGCCAGCGGTAGACGCATTAGCATCCAAAGCGTCACGGTGGAGGGGATTGTTCAAAGTCTGCGTGATGGATTGTTCTTCAACCCGTCAGCCGTTTGGTGGTACGGGTTGGGGGAGTAAGGTCGGGCTATTCAAAACAAACGCGCCAGTGACCCCGGCGCGATTGTGCAATGATCTGTTCGATGTGTTCCGAACACTCAGGAGAGCGTTCTTCGCCTGCCTCAAGTGGCAGACACTTTGAAAGGCATATGCGATTGTTCAGATAAATCCGTCAAACGGGTTTCCCTTTCTCCAATCGTACCTTCACTCTCATCATCAACCCGTTTCCATAAATTGTCAACCAACGTTTTGACCGGTGCCAGAGGTACAGACCGGATCGTTATCCGAGATGCCAAATTGAGCGCGCTGCTGCGGTGTCAGGTCGAGCGGACTGCGTGCACAGAAGGAGTGGATCACGTCATCCAATTCGGTACGCCAGATATAGACTTGATTATCCAATTCAGCGCCGGTCATGACATAATTGCCATCGGGCGAAAACTCGGCCCAATATAAACCTCTGGCATCACCATTATCGAGTACACGGAGCGTTTGGCCGGTGGCAACATCCCAGATACGGGCTGTTCCGTCCCAACTAGCTGTGACCACGCGGGTGCCATCCAGTGAGAAGCGCGCCGTCCATATGACATCGGTATGCCCGACCAGAAGATGAACCGTTTCTCCGGTGGCGACATCGATCAGATGACCGAAGCCATTGGCGTCTGCGAGTGTGATCAATTTGCTATCCGGAGAAAACTGCCCGTAGGGGGTCGGCACACCGGTTTCGATCACGCGGATGATCTGGCCGGTCCCGGTATCCCAAAGCCGCACCGTGTTATCGCTGCTGGTGGTCAGCAGCAGCTTACCATCGGGCGAGAGGGAAGAGGACGACACGACGCCGGTATGCCCCTCCAGAATATGCAAGGTTTCACCGGTGGCAACATCCCAGATGCGAGCTGTCAGATCAAAACTGCCTGTTGCAACACGACGACCATCCTCCGAGAAATCGATGAAGTTGATCCCCTGTGTATGCCCGACAAACTGTTGGAGGATGTCACCACTTTCGGCATCAATCAGGTATCCGTTGTAATCCGGGTCGGCAACCGAGTCTTCGTATGCCACAAACAACGTCTTTCCGTCCGGCGCAATATCTAGCACGCGAATCGGCTGGTCATAAGTGATGAGCGGCGCGTCCGGCGCATTCAAATCCCAGCGCGAATATTGACCGAAACCACCGATATAGGCAATCTGACCATCCGGCGAGAAGCGAGGGAAATAGGCTTTATCATACTGATCGGTCACGATTTGGCGCGGCTCAGAGGGAAAACCCAGATCCCAGATTGAGGCGATATTCCACTGCATCATCAAAAGAAACTGCCCATCGGGCGAAATATCTAGGGAAAGGATACGCGAGGTGGTGGTGTAACGATTCAGTTGGGTGCCGGTTCGTGCGCCCCATTCAAAGGCAGAACCGGAATCATCACCTGTGATCATCACATCGCGGCTAGGATCATAGTCGGCAGCGAATATCCCGTCCGTGTGGGCGCTAAAAGTCGCCAAGGTGGTGCAAGTGTCGATATCCCATGTGCGGGCGACGTTGGCTTCGTCCGTCACCAGCACGACTCCATACATGTCGAACGAGAAGATCGATTTTAGAGGTGGCAAACCGGCTTCCACCAGTGTGCAGCCGACCTCACCGGTCTCCGCATTTTCGAGATAGGCGTGATTATCGGCAGCATCTTTGACTACAAGCCAGAAGACGCTGTCGCCATCATAGATCGCGGAACTGAGCTGATTCGCGTCCGAACGACTGCGGAAATAGAGAGTAGGGTTACTGGCCTCCTCAATATTCCACAATTCGTAGCGATCTCTTAGCCGTGTCGCAAAGCTGGTACCATCCGGCGCAATTTGAACATAGAACACTTCTTCGCCGGTGGGGTAGACCCGGATCGGCTGCCCACTTTCAACATCCCATAGCGTTGGGTCTTCGTGTGTTCCCACGCTTAAAAGCTGTTTACCATCAGGCGAGAATACGATGTCATAAACAATGCCTGTCTGCGCAATCATGAGCAGTTCGGTGCCGGTTTGGGTGTCGTAAATGCGGGTGCCGCCTTCGGTTGAGGTGGCAACACGAGTGCCATCGGGTGAAAAAGTCACTGTGTAAATCTCAAATTGATGTCCCTCGAAGTTGCGCAGGATCATCCCTTGACGGCTGGCACGCATCAGCGCGGCATCGGCACCTGAGGTATAGCCATAGGCAAGGCTGCGGATGGCTAAGGCCATACCGATGTTGCCGACGGCTTTATCATCCATGGCGTTATCGGCGGCAAGGTAAAGGCGCTGCTGTTCGGCGCGGGCGAAATTCGCATCACTGGTGGCTAAAGCGCGCTGGGTGTTGTCCCGTTCAGTTTCGGCCTCACGGGCGTTGTTGAGGGCCGCGCTGCTGAGGGCGATTGCGCCGATGGTGGCGAACAGCAGCACGGCAACCAAGCCGCGCAGGAAAGTTTGTGAGCGGCGCTCCAAACGCTGTTCGTGCAGCCGGCGTTCGGCTTCCTGCGCCTGTTCTAATTCCCAGTGGCGCTGGCTGGAGTCTAGAAATTCGTGTTCCAGCGAGGTGAGGGTGAGACCGGTGACCCCCGCCCACTGGGTGAAGGTTTGCAGCCGCACACCCCGCACGAGATCGCTGGTGTCTTTGCCGGCGGCCTTCCATTCCTGCGCCATGGTGGAAAGCTGGCGCTGCAAGCGGATTTCATCGCGGCTTTCGTTGAGCCAGAGGCGGAGGCGTTCCCACTCGCGCACTAATGCTTCGTGGGCGACTTCTACCGTGGGGCTGCGGGTGCCGGGGTCGGTATCCAGCGAGAGCAAACGGTAGGCAGCAAAGGTGTCGATCACTTCTTCGAGGGTATCGGTATCTTCGGATAAGGCTTGAAGTTCGGAGCGGGCGGTGCGCCGTCGGGTGTCCTCGACACCTTCGCCCAAGGTGACGAGGCGGAGAAAGATTTGACGGGTGAATTCCTGCCCCTGCGGGTTGAGATCGCGGTAGATGTCTTCGGCACGTTTGGCGAGCGCGCCGACTGTGCCGCCGATGGATTGATAGGCTTCGCGGGTGAGCGTCCGCCCGCGCCGCAGTTCAAAGAGTTCGGTGAGGGCGTATTGCAGCAGGGGGAGCGCGCCCGGTTGATAATTCACGTCGCCGATGATGGTGGTGACCAACCCCGGCTCGAAGGCCACACCAACGCGCTCGGCGGGTTGGCTGATGGCGCGTTCGAGTTCCTCGGTGGAAAGGGGCATGATGGTTTCCAGCCGGGAATGTACGAGTTCGCCGAATTGGGGGTAATGAAGAGGGCGGTCATAAAAGTCGGCGCGCAGGGTGATGATGACGCGGACACGGCTGCGCGGTTCGATGATGGATTGGTAGAGGAGATCGAGGAACTGAGTGCGTTCGGTTTCATCGGCAGTCAGGGTGAAGAGTTCCTCGAATTGGTCGATCACCAAGACCAGTTCCGAGTTATCCTGCGGGAGGACGAGGCCGGCGGCACGGACGAGACCGCGATTGTCGCGCCGGAGATGCTCTTGAAGGCTGCTGATTTGCTGGGAGGCGACCCGCGTGAGGGCGACTTCCAGTTCATCGAAGGGATGTGTGCCGGGCATCATCTCGACCACGAACCATTTTTCAGAGCCGGGGAGATCACCGCGCCAGAGGGAGGGGACGAGACCGGCTTTGACGAGGCTGGACTTGCCACTACCGCTGGGGCCGACAACGGCTAGAAAACGGCGATAATCACCGGACTCGGCCATGCGGTGGATGAGGCGGGCGGTGACTTTTTCGCGCCCGTAGAAATCCTGATGATCCGCTGATTGAAAGGCGAGCAAGCCTTTATAGGGGTTGTGGGGGTAGAAGTCTTCGGTAGGAATGGGGACGGCGTTGATGGACTCGCCGGGGCGAACGATGAGATTGAGTTCACGAGCGCGGACGATGGCCTGTACACGACTGCGGACGCCTAGCTTGCCGTAAATCTGGTTGACGTGCCACTTGACTGTACCCAAGGTGACGGTCAGACGTTGGGCGATTTCCTTGTTGGCCATGCCGTCGATGATCATTTGCAGGATTTCATGCTCGCGCCGGGTGAGCAGTTCCTCGACCGAGGTTGGTGAGCGGTGGAGGCCGATGGCTTCGCGGAAGTCGGCGGCCAGCGCGAGGGCATCGGGGTAGCGATGGTCGGGATTTTTGGCGGTGGCCTTTTGAATGACACGGTTGATGGCGGTTTGCAACTGCGGCTCTAGACTGTCGATCTGCGGCAGGGGATCGTTAATGTGTTTGTAGAGCCGTTCGATGGCGGAGATGCCTTCAAAGGGGTGATGCCCGGTAATGATTTCGTAGAGGGTGACGCCCAGACTGTAAATATCGGTTCGGGCGGTGACGGGTTCACTGCGAGCCTGTTCGGGCGAAATATAATCCAGCGAACCGACGATGACATCCTGCTGGGTGTGGTTGTCGGGCAGGTTGAGGTCTTTGGCGATGCCGAAATCGGTGAGGTAGGCGTTGCCATCTTCATCGAGGAGGATGTTGCCGGGTTTGATGTCACGGTGGATGACACCGCTGCGATGGGCGAGGGAGAGGGCGGCGGCGATTTGATCGAGCAGGAGCGCGGCTGAACGCAGTTCAAAGGGGCCGTTGGCGAGGGCATCACGGAGGCTGCCGCCCCGCAGCCAGCGCATGACGAGATAAGCTCCCTGCGGGTCGCGCCAGTAGTCGTAGAGAGGCGTGATGTGGGGGTGTTCCAGCCGGGCGACGAGCTGGGCTTCACTTTCAAAACGGCGGATGAAATCCGGTTGGTTGGAGAGGCCGGGGAGGATGATCTTGATGGCGACTTCGCGGCCAACGGTGGATTGGTAAGCCTTGTAGACGGCACCGAACCCCCCTGCACCAATTCGTTCGCGCAGGTCGTAGCCTTTGATCTGTTGGACAGGTGCTTCCATATGCTCCCCCTTGAGATTGATCGAGAACACGCGGGCAGCCCGCGCCGTGACTGCCCGCGCAGCGTGTCTGTTTACGAACCCGGTGCGGGCATCGCGCCTAACTGGGTGAGAAAACCGAGGACATCAAACTGCACCCATTCTTCGATGATCTTGCCGTCATCGTTGAATTGGAAGATGTTGATGACCTCGACGACCACGGGGCCGCCGGTCGGGGGGATCGGCCCCATGGGGCTGGCGTATTCGTTTTCGAAGATGCCGCTGATGGTGAGGCGGGTGGCGGCGAAACGGCCATCGACGAGGATATTCTCGCGCACCATGTTGAAATCGGTGAGGGCGGCTTGCACGCTGGTGAAGAAACCTGCCAAGCCGTCACGATCCAGATCACCTAAGGGTGTGTGTACTACGTATTCATCAGCAATAAAATCGCTGAGATTTTCGTAACTGCCGGGGAGGATGACCTCCTCTGCCACACGGATGAGGGACTCGCGCTGGGCTTCTTCCTGCTCCGGCGTGACGGGGGTTTCTTCCTGTGCAAAGGCAAAGGTGAAGGTCAATAAGGCGATCAAGAGTAGGCTCAAAATCATGCCTAAGCGCTTCTGCCTGCTGTTCATGGTCAAGACTCCTTTTTAATTAACTTATAGGACTTACGAAGCGAGGGGCGTGGTTTAGAGGCAGCCTTGAGGGTGTAGATGACCGTACCCTACGTAGTGAGGATTACAGTACCCGCTTCGTCGATTGTAGCATCACTATGAGGATGGCGCGGCGGGCGGGAACGCACCGATTTGAGCGAGAACGCCGACCATATCCAGCACGGCCCAATTTTCCTCGACGAGACCTTCATCATTGAAGCGGAGGATGCCGATGCCTTCCATGAGGATGGGGTTGCCGGTGGGCGGGTAGACACCGAAGAGCGTGCCGGTGTGGGTGCCGGTGTAGGTGACGCGGACGACGAGTTCGTGCTCACCGATGATGGTGGCGTGGGTGGTCTGGATCATGTCGGGGACGCCCAAGCGGAAGGTGTCGATGTAATCCTTCAGCCCTTGCAGGTCGATTTCGGGGGCGAGAGGAAGGTGGCCGAC
>JAFLCH010000070.1 GCA_017303775.1 Anaerolineae bacterium
GCTTGTCCGGCGGAGGTCGTCAGTTGCAGCCCCAGCGCAGCCGAGTCGGCGACCGTGTTCGTGCCGCAAGCTGTGTTGAACGTATCGCGGCTCTGGCGGATGGCCTTCAGTCCGGTATTGATCAGGTTAGCCGCCAGCGTCAGATCATCCGAGGCGCTGCTGGCATCAGCCGGTAGACTGTAATCCGCCGGAATGTCGCTGTCGCTGACCGGTCGTGAACAGCCGGTTGTGCCGCCCGCTGTTTGCGAGTCGCTCCAGTACTGCGTCAAGGTGTTATTCGGGCCGTCCGGCGCGGTCACATCGTCCACGATGGCTTGCAGGGCGATCACATGCGAACGCAGATCAACGCTGGCAGTCGCTTCCAGCGTCGGTTCTGCCACGCTGCCCCCGCTGGCGCTTGCCAAACGGGTTTCCAGCCCGCTGATGCTCTGCTCTAGCCCGATAATTTCGCCGACCGGCCCGCTGAACGCGGTTGTGTCGAGCGTTTCATTGCTCACACACACCCGGTCATAGGCACTCTTGGCGAGGCGGAAGGCCGCCTGTACCCCATTGACCTCATCAGCGATAGTCGCCAGATCAGCGAATTCGGTTCGGTTCTCGCTGGTGAGCGCAATCGGCGTCAGGGTGTCGAAAAATTCAGTGCAGGTGACGCTGCCGCCGTCCAGCACCGCTTGATACTGTCCTTGCAGCTTGGTGGTGTTGTTACGCAGCAGCACCAGCGCCGCCTGTAAATCCGTCACCAGTGTAGGCCGGTCGCGGCTGACGACGGCTGGCGCTGTTGGTTCGATCAATGGCGCGGCGGTCGGTTGTGTGTCGGGGTTGCCGGGGGTTTGTGCGCTGCTTTGCTTCAAAATCGGCGGCAGGATCAGCGCGATCACAAACACCAGCACTGCCGAGATCAGCAGCGCTCCTGCCAGTTTGCTCATCGCTCGCACCGAGAAACGCGCGCGCCGCCCCATCTTGCCGCGCACGGCCACGTCTTCCAGTAGTTTGTGGACGCGGTCTTGGTCGCCGCTGCTCAGTTCCTGTTCCAGCCTGCGGAACATCCCCAGTGAATAGCGCGCGGATTCGCGCACGCTGGGGTCAGGATCATTCTTGTAAATCTGCGCTAGCATCGTGATGGCGGTCGGATCGCCTGCCTCGCCCAGCCATGCCGCCGCCTTGCTCCGTATGCGGGCATCTTTGGACGACAGTTGTTTGATTTTCTCGCGCACCTGTTCTTCAAAGATCTCAAGTTGAGCATCGAAGTTTTGCTGTTCGGGCATACGCTTACTACTCCAGCAGTGTATTGGCTCCACCTCCAATCATACGCCAACTGGTGGAATCTCGAAAGCGTTTCACCTTAAGAAAAGTGCATCCGCTTTGTTGAATCTGCTGTGGCCTTATATGGTTGATGTGGTTTACTTCTCTAAAATGCGCAAGATTCGGATAATACTGGTCGAATGACCAATTTGGTTCTAAGTGGTCTTATGGTAACATAAACCCATGTTATGTTGTTGTACGTCTACAATGTTCTGGAACCTGTCATGTTAAACCCTTCCAAATTAGCCATCGGCCTCGATCGTGATGGCGAAGAACCCATCTACCGTCAATTGATCCGACACATACGTGCCCAGATTGAAAGTGGTGTCCTGCCTGCCGGCACCCGGCTGCCTGCCAGCCGTGACCTTGCCCAGCAGTTGAACATCAGCCGTATCAGTGTCGTGAATGCCTATGCGGAGCTGCGCGCCGAAGGTTTCCTCAGCGCGCATGCCGGACGCGGCACGTTCATTGCGGGCGAGTCTCCCAACAGCGCGCCCGCCAGCAGCAACGGTAATGGCTCAACGCACGCCACGCCCAACGAAGCCCCCACCACCCCGGATCGTTCACTGCGCGAGATGATGCGTATGGCGCGTAAGCCCGGCATCATCAGCTTTGCGCAGGGATCGCCCCCCGGCGAGTTCTTCCCGTTGCAGCATCTGCGGGACGCCATCAACTCGGTGCTGGATCGGGATGGAACGAAGGCGCTGGGCTACGAAATCGCGGAAGGGTATATGCCGCTGCGGGCGGCTGTGCGTGATTATGTGAGCGCGCTCGGCATCCGCTGTACGGCTGATCAAGTGCTCATCACCGGCGGTACGCAGCAGGCTTGCGATCTCGTCGTTCAGGCGCTCCTTTCCGAAGGCGAACTGATCGTCACCGAGAACCCGACCTATCTGGGGATGCTCGACATCGTCCGTACCCGCCGTGTCCAAATTCAGGGGATTGAGGTCGATGAAGATGGCATTCGCCTCGATATGCTCGAAAACTTCATCCTCGACAACCGTCCCAAACTTATCTACGTCATGCCCACCTTCCAGAATCCGACCAGTTCGGTCATGCCGCTGCACCGCCGCCGCCAGTTGTTGAACCTCGCCAACGAATATCAGATTCCGCTGCTGGAAGATGGTGTCTATCACGAACTCCGTTTTGAAGGCGAGAACCTCCCGCCGCTCAAAGCCCTTGATGAAACCGGCATCGTCATTCACGCCAGCGGCTTCACCAAGATGATGCTCCCCGGTTTGCGCATCGGTTACATCGTCAGTGACAGCAGCCACTACGAACGCTTGGTGCGCGTCAAGCAGGCGGCGGATATTTCCAGCCCCAGCCTCAACCAGCGCGCCATGCACCTCCTGCTGGAACGGGGTGTGATGGCGCAGCAGTTGGAACGCAACAACCGCGAACTGCGCCGCCGCCGTGATGTGGCGCTCAACGCCGCCGCCAAGCACCTGCCCCCCGGTTCGCGCTGGAACATGCCCGAAGGCGGCTTGTACCTGTGGGTGCAGCTTCCCAAGAACGGCCCGACAGCCGCCGAGGTTTACATCACCGCCATTCACATGGGCGCGGCCTACGCCATCGGCAGCGTGTTCTTCACCAACGGCGCGGGCAGCCACCGCCTGCGCATCAACTACGGCTCGCAAAAACCCGCCGACATCGAAGACGGTCTGCGCCGCATCGGTCGGGCATGGCGCGAAGTCGCCTGCGACTATGCCGATATGGAAAAATCGCCGCTCCTCTAGCCCGCACATCGAACAGGGTGAAGTGATCGCTTCACCCTGTCTCCACCCATAAAAGGATCATCATGCGCAAACAACATCTGAATCCGTCTGTCGCTTCCGACCCGGAAGGCAATTACTCCCAACTGGTCAAGGTCGATGTGGGCGACGCGACCTTCCTCTATCTGGCCGGTCAGGTGGCCGAAGATCGGGACGGCAATCCGGTTGGCGGCACCGACATGACTCAACAAGCCGAGCGGATTTACGAAAATGTCGCCGCCATCCTCGCCACCGAAGGCGCATCCCTCGCCGATGTCATCCGCGCCACCACCTACATCACCGACATGGCGCAGCGTCCGGCGGTCAGCGCGGTGCGGCGCAAGTATTTCCCCGTCAACCCACCCGCCACCACGCTCGTCGAGGTTAGCGCCCTCGCCGCGCCCGACTATCTCATCGAAGTCGACATTATCGCGGTGATCCCGCGCGCTTCGGCCTAATCGGGAATCAAAAACGGACATGAAACCATGTCCGTTTTTTGTGCATCCAAAGGGCAGTTAACCCACGCTGTTCGTCTGCGCGACCTGCTGTGGAGGTTGGCCGTAAACCCCTGAACTGAACACATACACATGATTCGTCAGGTTATTTTCTGCGTCACGCTCCGCAGCTTCCATCCAGTTATAAACCCATTTGGCGTCGCTGATGCTCAGGTTGACGCAGCCACGACTCCGCCGGTAGCCGAACAGATTGTGCCAGTAGGTGCCGTGCAGGCTGATCGAGCCGTCGAAGTACATTACCCACGGCACGGTTTGCAGCGCGTAAGCATTCGGCGCGCCGGTTGCGCCGGACATCGGATCATGCGCCAGCCGTGCCCACACCGTGAACAACCCCTCGTTGGTTTCGGTGCCGTCCAAACCGCTGGCGATCAGCGTTGCGAACACCGGCTTATCGCCCTCGTAAGCCACCAGCGTTTGCTCGTACAGGTCAACCGCCACCCAGCGCCCGCTGATCGGTTCGCCGCTTTCATCCGTCGGGTGTGGGGCAGGTTGTACCTTCGCCACGAATGTTTGCTTGATCCACTGGTTCGGGCCGATCATGTACCAGCGCCAGCCTTCACTGTCATACGCTTCCGCGTAGATGTTCACCATATCATAGCGCTTGGTCAGGTAGCCGCTCTCGGCGGTGGATGGCCCACCCGGCGTCAGCGACGAATAGATGCCGGTTGTATCCAGCACCCACGCGAACGGCTGGTTCCAACCATCCGGCAGCAGTACACCGCTGAAGCGCGAGGTTTCCACATACTGGGCTGTGCTCTTTTGAATCCATTCCCCGCCTTGGATTTGCAGCCACTCCGGATTGTCGGCGTTAATGACGTTCACGAAGTTGAAACCTGCCGCGATCACGCCGATGACGTTGCCGTTCGGCCCGTCAAATTTGTTGACCGCGTCCGGCCCAACCTTCCAGAAGCTGTACGTGCTGATCGTGTAACCATCCAGCGGCGCACGATCCAACTGCGGCTTGGGTTGGCTGCCCATCATTTCCAGACAAGCATCGCTCGTCGGTTGGTTGGGGGCGTAGGCACAAATGGAAGGTTCAAAAATCGGGGCAGCGCTGTTCTGCGCTACAGCCGGCACGGCCATCACACTCAGTGCGGCCAGCGCGACCATACTCATCACCAGTCGTTTCATCAGTTCAGGTTCTCCGTCAGTTCTTATCACAAGCGAGCAAATAATACCATAATCATCTGCTGATGTGGCCGTTGTTTATCTGACGCTTAGCATACTCTTTTCTAAGCCAACGCCGCTGCCTGATGGATCGTGTCGGGTCGAATCAACCGTTTCAGCGCGCGCGCCTTGCCATCATTTTACAGAATCGAACTGTAAATCACCCCCTTTGCGTTGTAAAATGACCTTTTGCTCACCCGGATTCATAGCAGGAAAAGTCTCATGCGTGATGTTGTCATTATCGGTGGTGGTCTCAGTGGTCTGGCCGCTGCCCGCGAGCTTGAAAAGCGCGGCATTCCCTATCGCCTGATCGAAGTCAAGAAGCGCCTCGGTGGCAGCATCATCACCCATCAGCAGCAGGGTTTTACGATGGATGGCGGCCCGTTCGCCTTCAGTCAGGCTGCGGATTGGAGCTTCCTGCCCGAACTCGGCTTGCAGGACTCCCTCTGTATCGTACACGATAGCCATAACCGCGATCTGGTCGCCTTCCGTGAAGGCACACAGACTCTGGTTGATGCCTTCGCGCGGGATCTGAAAGGCTCGATTCTCTATCGCATGGCAGTCAGCAGCATCGGTCAACTAGACGGTCACTTCACCCTCTGTATGGAAAATGGCCGCATGTTCGAAGCCGCCGCCATCATCGTCGCCGCGCCCGCCCGTTTCGCCGAGCGCATGTTCCACACCCTTGTGCCGGAATTCAGCCTCCCGTTGATCGACTACGGCTACGATACCATCCTTCGCGCCTCGCTGGGGTATCGTGCCGAAGATTTACCCATCCCGCCAATCTTCCCGTGGGATGTCGGTATCCCCTTCTACTATTGGACGGATGATTCCTGTCGTGCGCCTGCCGGACATCGCTTGCTCTATGTCGGCGTGCGTATCCCCCCGCACTTTGCCGATCAATCCGCCCTAATCGACGAAATCCACGCTCACATTAAAGCCACCGGCCAGCCGGTCATCAGCCAGCTCGACTATTGGCCGGAAGCTGATCCGCTCCCCCCTCACACCGCCGGATTCGCTGACCGCATGAAGAAGCTCGAAGCACTGCTCCCCGCCGGTGTTGCCATCGCCGGCAGCGATTATCACGGCCTTTCGCTGGCCGAGCGTATTCGTTCCGGTCAGAACGCGGCGCGTCGGGTCGCCGGGCTTTTCGCCTGAGCCAGCAGCAATAAGGCACAATGTAACGCCATTCTGGTTACAGCTATCGGCTGTCTCCGTTCTACCCTCCTGTCATAATGAACCGTAGATCAGCATTAGATAGGGTAGGGCATGATGGGCATTAACATCTATGTTGTTTCCGGCGGTCAGGGAACCAGTGGCGAGCGCATTGTCCGCGCGACTCTGGCGCAGTTTCAGGGGGTCGATGTCCCCATTCACATCGTACACGATGTCCGCGAACTGCATCAGGTCGATGAAGTCGTAGGCTTGGCCCGCGCCAATAATGGTATGATCGTGCATACCCTCGTGAATACTGACCTGCGTACCCATCTCATCAATCTGGCGCACACCAGCAACGTCCTTGCCATCGACCTGCAAGGCCAGCTTCTCTTGCAGCTCACCCGCCTGCTCGGTCAGCAGCCCGCCGAACAACCCGGCCTCTACCGCCGCCTGCGTGACCCCTACTTCAAGCGCATCGAAGCCATGGAATTTGCCGTCGATCATGATGATGGCCGCCGTCCCGAAGAACTGCATCTGGCCGAATTGGTGCTCACCGGTGTCTCCCGCGTCGGCAAAACCCCTCTCAGCATGTATCTGTCAACGCAGGGATGGCGGGTCGCCAATGTTCCCCTTGTGCGCGAAGTTGACCCACCCGCCCAGCTCTTTGAAATTAACCCCCATCGTGTCGTCGGCTTGACCATCGAACCCGGCCAGTTGGTCGCTTTCCGCCAGTACCGCCAGCAGCGCCTCGGCCTGTCGCTCAAGAACAACTACAGCCGCCCCGATGAGTTATATGATGAAGTGGGTTTTGCCGAGAAAATTTTCCGGCGCGGGGGCTTCACCGTCATCAATGTGACGGATCGCCCCATCGAAGAAACATCCGAGGAAATTATCGCCCGCGTGACGACTCTGCTCAAAAACGAGCATTAATCCTCGTCGCGTCGTTCCGGTGGCATCCATCCGAACGGCGTTTCTTCGTCCAGCAGATCAAACGGATGCACCACGCGCTGTTGGGGCAGGCTTTCTTCCGGCAGCACTGGCGCGGCGCGGCGGGCTTCACGGGCCGTATTCCGCTTGCGCAAATCCGGCGCATAGTAATAGGTTTTGCTGCGGTTCTTTTCCAGCGTAATCCGTGCCACCCCGCGTGCCAGCATATCAACCGGCATCGGCGCGCCCCTGCCGAACCAGAACCACGAAACAATCGGTGTGCTTCCCAGCATCGTCATCAGAATATAAAACGGATGCCGCCGCTCGCCGCGCACATAAGCCACCGGCGCACGGATGACCGTCGCGTTCAGTCCCACTCGGAACATATACTGTTCGGCTTCCCGTTTGGCGCGCAGATATTGGTTATTCACCCACGGCGCGCGTACACTGCTCATCAGCGCCATATGCGGCACACCATCGCTCACACACATATTGGCGACATTCCGCGCCGACACAAAGTTGAGCTGGTGATGGTTCAGCCCGTGTGCCGGATCAGCCACCATGCTCCCAACCGTGTGAATCACGCTGGCATGTCCGCGCGCTCGCCCCCGCAAACTGGCCGGATTCCACACATCCGCCACCGCCCAGCGCACCCGTTGAGCCAGCGGGCCAAGTTTTTCCTCGGCGCCGGGACGTACCAGCAGAGTGACTTCAGCCCCTTCTGCCAGCAGCGCCGCCGTGATATTGTCGCCAAGGAACGTGCCGCCACCTGTCACCAGTACGCGCCGATCCTTACCTACCATTCACCTGTCCTACATATAGTGGGAAAAGAATATTCATATTCCTGATTGTAGCGGTAGCCATCAGGCGCGGCAATATGGGGAAACCTATTCACGCTCGTTCATATCGTGCCTGCCGCGTAAAGTGCCACCGCCACTGCCGTCGCCAGATTCAACGAGTCAATCGCCGCGCTCTGGGGGATCGTCACGCTGCTTCCCATCGTCCGGAAGTGTTCCGGCAGCCCGCTGCTTTCGCTGCCAAACACCAGCGTGAATGGCCGTTCAAAGCGCACCTCCCGCAGCGAAACCTGCCCATCCGTCAGGAACGGATACAAATGCTGCTGGTATACCGATTGATAAGCGTCGACCGACTCGAAGTACTCAAATTGAACCTGAAACAGCGCGCCCATCGATGCCCGGATCACGCGCGGGTCAAAAATGTCCGCTGCTGGCCGGATGAGCGCCAGATTTCGCACCCCGAACCCCAGCATCGTCCGTATAATCGTCCCCAGATTGCCCATGTCCGCCGGATTCACCAGCATCACATGATCAGCCGTGCCCTCCAGCGCCGCTTGGTATTTCCGGAAGACGCCCACTGCATACGTGTTCTCTTTGGCCGAAAGCCGCTCCACCAGCTTATCATCGGTGCTGTACGGGATTCGCTGTGCCTCGCAGAGCCTGCGAATTTTGCCCGCGCCTTCATTTTTCGCCGCGTCCGTGTGCAGCAGCACTTCCTCGACCACTTCAGCCCGGTGCAGCAGCAGTTCCAGCGTCGGGAACACCCCGAAGGTATAAGCGTGCGCCTCGTCCCGTGTATATTTCTTCAGTCGCATCGCCTGTTTTAACCCGCGTTTTCACCCGCTTCCGGCGGAGCTTCCTGCTTCATGACCATCACGCGGAATGTCTCGGCGTACATCAATCCGTGCGGCTTACCCGTTTCCTTGTCCCACCCCTTCACCATATTGGCGACTGCTTCATCCAGTTTTTGGGATTGGTGGCAAAGCAGTGATTTCAGCTTGCGTTCCATATAGGCGGTGATGTCAATGATCGCGTCAACCTGCTCGGACATCATTATCCACAACTGGCTCACGTCATGCGGTTCATACCCCTCCGCCAGCAGCTCCGGGAAGATCGGGCGTGTGCCTGCGCTGGGGAACACCGCGTACAGTGCCGCTTCGCCCGCCGCCCGATGATCGGGATGGTTGATGTAAAAATTCCCGGCGTACACCATCGTCGGGTCTTGGATCATCACCCGATCCGGTTTCAACTCGCGGATAATCCGCGTCAGGTCGCGCCGCAGCCCAATCGTCGCCTCCAGCGTACCATCCGCGTACCCCAGAAACCGCACATCTTGCACCCCCAGCACCTTCGCCGCTTCGAGCTGTTCTTCCTGCCGCTGCCGTACCAGCGCCACCAGATCAGCGTCCGGCTCATTGCTCCCCGCCGCGCCATCCGTCACCATGCAGTAGGTGATCTGTGCGCCTTCGTCCGCCCAGTGTGCAAGGGTTCCCGCCGCCCCGAACTCAATATCATCCGGATGCGCAGCGATCACCAGAACCCGTTCCGGGGTTGTTACCTTCATCTGTTTATCCCTCTCCCGTTGTTTTGTGTCCGCCTATTGTATATCGCTTCCCCTCGCTTTGTCGCCTACCACAGCACTGGGAATACATGCTAAAAGTTTATATTATCTACCCTCCGCTTCATGTTATACTGGCACTATCTTTATTGTGAATAGGTTGATCGATAATGATCCAGCCGCGAATCCAATCGGTTCTGTTACGGGGTGCTCGCTTCTGGATGCGCCTCACCACTCCCCATGTCTCCGTAACCGACCCCTACCAATGCCAGCAGTCCCGCTTGTTATCCTCGATGCTGTTAGCCGGCGTCGTGGTTATGCTCATTCTGATACTCATCCCCAAAGATTTCGGCGACATCTACCCACCCTTTGATGGTTGGCTCTTAACCTCGCTCACCACCATCGCGGGTCTGTTGTTCTGCTATCGCCTCAGCCGCATCGGACGCTATCGTGCCGCCAGTCTCATCATCCTCGCCCTCGGCACCATTGCCATCTTCCTCCCACCGATCATCTTCAACGATGTCGGCAGCTACAACAGTCTTTACTATCTACCAATTTTGACCTTACTGGCCGGTTTGTTTTTATCACTGCCCGTTGCCTTGGGTGTGACATCGCTCCACCTGCTCGCGCTGCTCATCTTCGGTCCCCTCATCTCCGGCGTCACCCTCATTCAAATCTTGAGCGGCCCCTTCAGCTCGAACTTCTTCCTCTCGGTTTTCGCCCTGCTGGTGGTTTATCACCGCACCCTTAGCGAACGCCTCCGTCAGGAAGAACTCTCTCGCAGCGAACAGCGTTACCGCGAAATTACCGAACTGATTTCCGACTATGCCTATTCCATCCGTGTTGAGCCGGATGGCGCGCTCAAGCACGAATGGCTGACCGAAGCCCCCTTCAGGCGTGTCACCGGCTACACCCACGATGAACTCGATGATGGCTCACAGGTCGGTCTGAACCTCTATGCGCCCGAAGATAGCGCTTCCCTCACCACCGCCCTCGAAAAAACGCTGCGTGGCGAAGTGACCTACGGCGAACACCTCATCACCACCAAATCCGGCCAAAAACGTTGGATCAGCATTTCCCGCCAGCCGGTTTGGGACGCCGCCGAAAACCGCGTCACTCGCTTTTTCGGTGTCGCCAAAGACATCACCGACCGCAAACAGGCCGAAATGGCGCTCCGCGAAAGTGAAACTCGTTACCGCCTCCTCACCGAGACAACGCCCGACTTTGTCTCTCTCTATGATGTCAAAAATCAGCGCTACCTCTACATTAATCCCGCCTACGAACGCGGCCTCGGCTATACCATCGACGAACTCAATAACCTCGTCTTCACCGACCTTATCCATCCCGATGACCGTGTAGAAGCCACCCGCATCCGCCTCGAAGCAGCCATGGGTGTTCCCAAAGACGGCTTCGAATACCGCATCAAAACCCGTAACGGCAGCTATATCTGGATCGAAACCTACCTCAACCCCATCCGCGACGAATCCGGTGAGGTCTATCGCGTCCTCGTCTCCTCGCGGGACATCACCGCTCGCAAAGAAGCCACCGCCGCCCTCACCGACAGCGAAGAACGCTACCGCATCCTTGCCGAACTCATGTCGGACTATGCCTACTACTTCCGCGTCAACCCCGATGGCACACAAGCCCGTGAATGGATCACCGACTCCGTCACCCGTGTCACCGGTTACACCCCCGAAGAAATGCCCGACCAATTCGAGGAACTCGCCAAGATTTTCTACCCTGATGATCTGGAACTCGCCCGCGAAGGGATAAAACGCCTCCTCAAAGGCCAGTCGGTCAGCAACGAAACCCGTCTGCGCACCAAATCCGGTGAGATCCGTTGGCTCACCGTGCGCCGTTTCCCCGTCTTTGATGAAAACCGTACCCGCGTCGTCGGTTACTATGGCGTCGCGCAGGACATCACCGAGCGCAAACAATCGGAACTCGCCCTCAAAGCCAGCGAAGAACGCTATCGCACCCTCGCCGAACTCGTGTCGGATTTCGCCTACTACTTCCGCGTCAACCCCGACGGCTCACAGGTGCGCGAATGGATCACCGACTCCGTTACCCATATCACTGGCTATGCTTCCGAAGAACTCCCGCAAGACTATCGTGAACTGGCCAAACTCCTTAAGGTTGAAAACATCACACAGGTCGCAGATAGCGTCAAACGCCTTCGCGATGGCGAATCCACTGAAACCGAAGTCCGCATCATCACCAAATCCGGCGAAACCCGCTGGCTCACAGTCCGGCGTTCACCCGTCAAAGATGAGATCAACAATCAAATGCTGGGTTATTACGGTGTCGCGCAGGACATCACCGAGCGTAAGCAAACCGAACTCGCCCTCAAAGTCAGCGAAGAGCGCTACCGCAATATCTCCGAACTCATCTCCGACTACGCCTACTCCTGCATCGTACAGCCCGATGGCACCATCGACTACGATTGGGTGACTTCCGCCTCCTTCTTCCAGATTACGGGCTATGGGGTTGAAGAACTCGGTATCTACAAAACAGGTTGGGGGCAGGGCACGACCATGTTCCCCCCCGATGAGGCCGAAAAAGTCTCCCACGAACTCCAAAAAGTCCTTCAGAATCAGGCCACGCATGCCGAACATCGCATCATCACCAAAAGCGGCGAGGAACGCTGGTTACACATCTTCCGCCGCCCCGTTTGGGATGCCGCACAGAATCGCGTTGTCCGCTTTCTCGGCGTCGCGCAGGACATCACCGAACGCAAGCAGGCCGAACTCGCCCTCAAGGCCAGCGAGGAACGCTACCGCCTCATCACCGAACTCATCTCCGACTATGCCTATTCGCTCCGTGTCGAACCTGACGGCTCGCTCCACCACGAATGGATCACCGAAGTGCCTTTCCGCCGCGTCACCGGCTACACCCACGCCGAAATTGACGACGGCTCCAACGTCAACATGCGTCTCTTCCCCTTGGACGAAGAACCGTCCCTGTTCGAAGAATACAAACGCACGCTCCAGAACATCCCCACCCATGGCGAACATCGTATCATCACCAAAAGCGGCGAAGAACGCTGGATTCAAATTCATCGCCACCCCGTCTGGGACGACAAAGAACAGCGTGTCATCCGCTTCTATGGCGTCACGCAGGACATCACCGAGCGCAAACGCACCGAACTCGCCCTCAAGGCCAGCGAAGAACGCTATCGCCGCGTTTCCGAACTCATCTCCGACTATGCCTATTACGTTCGTATCGAACCCGATGGCACGCGCGTCCGTGAATGGATCACCGACTCCTTCTTCCGTGTCACCGGCTACCTCCCCGCCGAGCTTGACTTGCCTCAAACCGACCGCTTGCTCGACTCGCGTGACATCGACCGCTTCTATGCCGACTTGGAGCACGTCTTAGCCGGCTCCACCATCACCGAAGAATATCGCATCACCACCAAAGCCGGTCAAACCCGTTGGCTCAGCCTGCGCCTCCAACCCGTTTGGGATGAATATCGCAATCATGTCATCGGTTATTATGGTGTCGCACAGGATGCCACCGACCGCAAATTGGCCGAACAGGCGCTTCAAGCTGGCGAGGAGCGTTACCGCCGCATCTCGGATCTCATCTCCGACTATGCTTACTATGTTCGCGTTAACCCCGATGGCACGCGCGTCCGTGAATGGATCACCGACTCCTTCACCCGCCTCACCGGTTACCCGCCCGAAGAAGTCACCGAAATTCACCTGACCAAACTCTTCCATCCCGATGACATGGCGCTCGTCGATCAAGATCGGCGGCGTGTCCTGAATGGCGAAACCGTCAGGAATGAATACCGCATTTTCACCCGTTCCGGTGAACAGCGTTGGCTGGAAATTCTTCGTGAACCCGTCTTGGACGAATCATCCGCGAAGGTGGTCGGTTACTATGCCGCCGCGCAGGACATCACCCAGCGCAAATTGGCCGAAGCCCAAAAGCTCCGCCTTGCCCTCGAACATGAACAGCTCACCATGGTCAGCCAATTTGTCTTGGCGCTCTCCCATGATTTCCGTACCTCCCTCGCCACCATCGAAACCAGTCGCTATCTGGTCGAGCGCCTCATCGAATCCGAAAATACCCGCCTCAAAATCACGCCCAAACTCGAAAGTATTCGCCATTCCGTCAACCACATCGCCAGCCAGCTCGAAAATCTGCACATGGTTTCCTCGCTCACCTCGCCCAGCCGCACCCCTTCCAACCTCAATCGTCTGGTCGAAAATATCACCGCCAGCCAGCAGCCGCGCGCCTACCAGAATCAGATCACGCTTTCGCTTCAACTGGCGCTCGAAATCCCCTACATCTACATCGACGAAACCAAAATCGAGACTGCGCTCAGCCAATTAATTCTCAACGCCATTGCCCACACCCCCGCCGGTGGCACAGTCACCGTTCGCACCCATCACGACGAAACGCTGGCCTACATGAGTGTGCAGGATACCGGCGTCGGCATTGATGAGGATCAGCGCACTCTCATCTTTGAACCCTTCTACCGCATCGACCAATCGCGCAAAATCGACACCGGCGGCATGGGGCTTGGCCTCACCATCACCCGCATGATCGCCGAGGCCCACGGTGGCCGCATCGAAGTCGCCAGCCAGAAAGGGGTGGGCAGCACCTTTACCATCGCCCTCCCGCTCACCACCCAACCCGAAACGCTTGCTTTCTAAGCGCGTGCGGGCATGTTTGCGGCTGTTCTAGGGCTAACACGTGTGTTATTGGGGGCTGCTTGTGCCGTCCTGCTCCTCCTTCAAGTTGTCCTTGCCCCCTTATTTCCCCCGCCCCCCGAACTCCTCTTCATGGCCGCCCCGCGTGGCACTGCCGATCTCTTCCGCCTTGATGTCAATCGCGCCCTCGTGGTGAATATCACCCGCAGCCCCGACGATGACACCCACCCCGCGTGGTCGCCGGATGGTCAGTACCTCGCCTACTACACCCGTCAGGCCGGACGCATCGACCTTCATCGCATGTCCGCCATCGGCGCGGACTCCCACCGCTTAGCCGAAACCGGTGCTGCCGGGGCTTATCCCGTCTGGTCGCCCGATGGTCATTGGATCGCCTTCTCCAGCGCCCGTCAGGAAACCGCTGGCGTCTATCGCCTCCGTCCCGATGGCACTGGCCTCACCCGCCTCACCAACCGCATGACCGTCGCCCTTTTCTGGTCGCCGGACGGTCAGTACATCCTGTTCCTCGCCGACTGCGACAGCAACTGTGACCTCTTCCTTATGCACGCCGACGGATCAAACCTCCGCCGCCTCACCCGCAACGGGAACATCGACGCCTATCCCGTCTGGTCGCCCGACAGCCGCCGCGTCGCCTTTGTCTCCAACCGTTCCCTCTCCTTCGATCTTTACCTGCTCGAAATCGACTGTGACGACTCTGCTTTCGGGGGCTGCCCCGTCCACCGCCTCACCGAAAATCGCCAGTCCGATAGCTTCCCCGCGTGGTCGCCCGATGGCCGCTTCATCGCCTTCGCTTCGGATCGCACCGGCGATTACGAAATCCACCTCCTCGAAGCCGGTTGCTACCGTCAGCCGGGGGGGTGTGCCGAACAAACCACCCGCCTCACCACCCGCCCCGGCACCGACATCGTTCCCCTCTGGTCACCTGCTGGCGACAGCCTCCTCTTTCTCTCCGCCGTCGGTTCCACCTTCGACCTCAACCAGCTCACCCTCTCCACTGGCGCGGTTCGCCGCCTCTACGCCCGCACCCTCCGCGATGGCATCGTCATCTGGCGGCCTACCGACCACCCAAACCATTTTCTAACCATCTCCCAACCGTCTTAACATTGTGCTTCCCTCAAACCGTTAGAAAATTCGTCGCCAAATAGTGACCATTTGGTAACCCATTCGTAGAATTTGTGTGCTATAATGGTGATAACTTGAACACCGGAGGATGCCTTCATGAGCAAAGTAATCATCGACATCACCATGTCCCTCGATGGCTTCATAACCGGCCCTAACGATGGTCCCGGAAACGGGCTTGGAGATGGTGGTCGGGTGCTTCACGACTGGGTATTCGATGGGCGTACCGCTGCCGATGAACAATTCCTATCTGGCGAAGCGCTCCAATCTTTAGGGGCGTGCATCCTCGGTCGGCGCACTTTTGACATCGCCGAAAACGCATGGGGAGATCATCCGCCCTTTGGAGTCGCGCCCGTCTTCGTGCTCACACATCGCCCCCATCCCACCCTTGTTCGCGGTGCGACCACCTTTACCTTTGTCACTACCGGCATCATGAGTGCTTTAGATCAGGCTCGTGCGGCGGCGGGTCACAAGGATGTTAATTTAATGGGTGCCAATGTCAGTCAGCAGTTCTTACGCGCTGGCCTTGTAGATGAAATGGAGATTCATGTCGCCAATGTCCTGTTAGGGGCAGGCCGTTCTTTGTTCGTTAATGTGGCCGATCATCCGCTCAAACTCGAACGGATTCGCGTCATCGCCACCCCCGCCGTGACACACCTCCGTTATCGGGTACTTCGTCAGGGAGCGTCGCACTGATCATGTCACGCTCGATATGGCAGCGGAATGCCAATGTCAATGCCGCCACTGCCGCCAGTTCAGCCATCTCTCGGCTGTCAAACGGCAGAATACAACCGCACCCCGTGCCACCCTCCCTCGTTCCCGCCGTGTTCTTTGTCGGCGACGACGACGACGACGACGACAAACGCACCCCCCGGCGGCAATCTCGGCGCATTCCCGCCCTGTTATTCAGCCGCGCCGCCGCCGCCGCCAATTGCCCGTAATCTTCCGTCAGAACCCGTAATAATGGCTCGTTAACCCCTTCCTCAAAAATTTAACCACAGTTAAGCCTCCCACCCCCGCGCCTGTCGATCAAATTACCCGCTTTTCAAAAAAACGTTTGACCGCTGCGCAGCTTGTTTACCAAAAGTCTCAACATTCCTTTTAATGACTCGCGTAGATATTCACCCCTCTCCCCCCTACCAT
Source organism: Anaerolineae bacterium (assembly GCA_017303775.1). GTDB lineage: Bacteria > Chloroflexota > Anaerolineae > Aggregatilineales > Phototrophicaceae > CFX2. The sequence goes on from JAFLCH010000070.1 coordinate 16,117, forward strand.
AACCGGCGTCGTTTCGGCTCACACCAATCGTCACAACCATCACGCAAGCGTATGCGAAGGAAAATCCATCATGACACGATCTATCGTTCGGTTTCTAGCGCTGCTAGCCCTCTGCTCCCTCGGCATCCTCCCGCTGGCGGCACAGGAATCCTCCGTTTTCCCCATCACCATTGAACATCAATATGGCACGACCACCATCGCCAGCCCGCCTCAGCGCGTCGTCTCCATCGGCTACACCGAGCAGGACTTCTTGCTGGCGGTAGGCGTAACTCCGGTTGCCGTTCGCTACTGGTACGGCGACGAAGCCGATGCCGTTCGCCCGTGGGCAATCGACCTTGTCGAAGGGGACGCCCCCATCGTTCTCAACATGCCCTACGGCAGCCTGAACTACGAAGCCATCCTCGACCTCAAGCCCGACCTCATCAGCGCCGTCACTTCTGGCATCACGCAGGAAGAATATGACGTCCTCTCACAAATCGCCCCCACCATCACCCAGAGCGGCGACTACATCAATTTCGGTATGCCGTGGCAGGAAGTCATGAAGATGGTCGGCACGGCGGTAGGCAAGGGCGCTGAAGCCGAAGCCATCGTCGCCGAAACCGAATCCCTCTTCGCCGCTGCCCGCGCCAACAACCCGGAATTCATCGGCAAAAC
>JAFLCH010000071.1 GCA_017303775.1 Anaerolineae bacterium
GCGATAGGGGCTGACCGATGATTGGACAGACTCGAACGCGCATGACAAGCGCGGAATTCCTGACGCTGCCGGAGTCGAATGAACCGCGTGAATTGATTGAGGGAGAAGTGATTTTGAGTCCTGCGCCGATCCCACAGCATCAGCGATGCAGCCGCCGACTGCTCATCACTTTAGACAGCTTGATCCCGCACGGCGAGGTATTTGATGCGCCGATTGATCTGCTGCTGGACGGCGAAAATGTTTTGCAACCCGATCTGGTGTGGGTGGCAGAAGGCGGACGGTGCATCATTACGGATAAGCTGCTGCGGGGCGCGCCAGAATTAGTGGTCGAGATTTTATCGCCGGGGAGTACACGATTGGATCGGGATACCAAGTTCACGGTGTATGAACGGCACGGTGTACGTGAATACTGGATTGTTGATCCAATTGAGGCGTACTTGGAAGTCTATGTGCAGCAGGACGGGCGCTTTGTGCGACAGGGAACGTATGGCGCAGAAGACACTGTGGTTTCAAGCGCGTTGGGCGGCGCGGCGGTTGATTTGAAGCGGGTATTTGGGGCGTAAGGACGGGCTGACGAACTGTTGACCCCCGGAGATGGCATCCGGGGGTTTTTGATTCTCAGGGGGTGACGAGGTGGGGTTTGACGAGATGGCAGGCGGCGCGCTGACCGGTGGTGACTTCAACGAGGGCGGGTTCGACGGTTTTGCACTCGCCGATCTGGGCGACGGGGCAGCGGGGTGAAAAGCGGCAGCCCTGCCCGTTCCAAGGGGCGCTGACGATGTCGGCTTCCAAGCTGACACTTTCCAGCATGCGCTGGTCGGGGTCGGTGGAGGGGATGTCGCGCAGGAGGGCCTGTGTGTAAGGGTGGGCGGGCTGGCGGAAGATTCGCTGAACCGTGCCCTGTTCGACAATCGAGCCGAGATACATGAGGGCGACATCATCGCACATATAACGGACGACGCTGAGGTCGTGGGTGATGAGCAGGTAGGTGAGATGAAGGGTGCGCTGGAGGTCGATGAGGAGGTTGAGCACCTGCGCCTGTACGGAGACATCCAAAGCGGAGGTGGGTTCGTCGAGGATGAGGAGCTTGGGGCGGAGGATGATGGCGCGGGCGATGCCGATGCGCTGGCGCTGACCGCCGCTGAATTCGTGGGGGAAGCGGTTGGTGTGTTCGGGATTCAGGCCGACAAGGCGCATCATCTCGCGCACCTGTTCATCCAAAGCGGCACCGGAGGCGCGCTTGTGGATGTAGAGGGGTTCGCCGATGAGTTCACGGACGGTCATGCGCGGGTTAAGCGAGGAGAAGGGATTCTGAAAGACGATTTGAATCTGTTCACGGACGGGGCGCAGGTCGCGTTCGCGCAGATTTTGAAGGGGCTTGCCTTCAAAGAAGATTTCGCCGGAGGTGGGTTCGATGAGGCGGGGGATGAGGCGGGCGAGGGTGCTCTTGCCAGAGCCGGACTCGCCGAGCAGGCCGAAGGTTGCGCCGGCCTCGATGGTGAGCGAGACATCATCAACGGCACGGACACGCCCGCCGAAAACTTTGGTGAGGTTGCGGAGTTCCAAGATGGTCATGCGGTTTTGGCCTCGGCTTCATGCAGGACACAAGCGACTTCGTGTTGGGATGTGACGGCGATGGTGCGGGGGAAGGCGGTGAGGCAGCGGTCGGTGGCATGGGCGCAGCGCGGGGCAAAGCGGCAGCCGGGGGGCGGCGTGAGCAGGCTGGGCACTGAACCGGCGACGCCAACCAGTTCACCGCGCGCGATGTCCTCGCTGGGGATGGCTTGCAGCAGTCCCTGCGTGTAGGGGTGCTTGGGGGCGTTGAGGACTTCACGGGTGGGGCCGGATTCGACGACGTTGCCGGCGTACATGACGGCGATGCGGTTGCAAAGCTGGGCGACGACGCCGATGTTGTGGGTGATGAGCAGGACGGTGAGATCAATTTCGCGGACGAGTTCGGCGATGAGGCGGAGGATTTGCGCCTGCACCGAGACATCGAGGGCGGTGGTGGGTTCGTCGGCGATGAGCAGATCAGGACGGCCAGAGATGGCCATGGCGATGAGGACGCGCTGGCGCATGCCACCGCTGAACTGGTGGGGATAGGCGTTGATGCGCTTCTCCGGTTCGGGGATGCCGACGCGGCGAAGGAGTTGGATGGCGCGTTCGCGGGCTTGACGGCGGCGTTCACGGTTGGAGGGCAGCCAGCCCCGGAAAAAGCCGGTGGCATGGAGCGACTGCTGGCGGGTGAGGATGGCATCGACCATTTGCTGTTCGATGGTGAAGACCGGATTGAGGCCGGTCATGGGGTCTTGAAAGACGACACCGATGTGCTGGGCGCGAGTCTGGCGGAGTTCTTCGCCCTGCTTGGTGAGCATGTCTTCGCCGCGAAAGAGCACCTGACCACGGGTGTAACGGGCGGGCGGCTGGGGGACGAGGCGCGGGATGGTCATGGCGGTGACGGATTTGCCGCAGCCAGTTTCCCCCACCAGCCCTAAGAGATCACCCTTGTTGATGGTGAGGTTGACGCCGTTGAGCACCTTGGAAACGCCGTCAAAGGTGACCATCTCGGTGAAGAGGTCGCGGATTTCAACGAGGGGTTGAGCGGATTGTGTCATGAGCGCACCGTTGAGTTGGGATCGAGCAGATCGCGCAGGCCATCCCCCAGCAGGTTGAAGGCGAGCACGGTCACGAACATAAAGAGGCCGGGGAAGGTGGAATACCACCAACTGCCGGGGATGAAGCGGCGTCCGGCGGAGATCATCGACCCCCAGTCCGGCTCCGGCGGGAGCACACCGACACCGATGAAGCCGAGCGCCGCCAGATTGAGGACGGCGAAACCGAAGTCCATCGAGGCTTTGATGATGATGGCGGTGAGGAGGTTGGGGAGGATGTGACGGAAGATGATGCGGGTATTGCTGGCACCGATGGCGCGCGCGCCGGCGACGAAATCTTCTTCGCGCATCTTGAGCATCTGGGCTTCGACCAAGCGGCAGTAACCCGGCCACCATGTGATGGAGAGGGCGAGCATGGCGTTGAGGACGCCGCGCCCCAAGGCTGCCGAGATGGCGAGGGCGAGGAAGATGCCGGGAAAGGTGAGCATGATGTCGGTGAGGCGCATGATGACCTGATTGACCCAGCCGCCGAAGTAACCGGCAATCGCACCGAGCGTCACGCCGATGGTGATGGCGACGACGAGGATGATGACGCCGACCTGAAAGGAGGTGCGAGTCGCCATGATGGTGCGGGAGAAGACATCGCGTCCGGCGTCGTCGGTGCCGAAGAGATGTTCGGCACTGGGGGGCTTGAGGCGTTCGGCCATGTTGATGCTGCCGGTGACATCACCGGGGTACGGCACCCATAAGGGGGCGGTGATGGCGATGATGAGCAGGAGGATGACCAGCGTGAGGCCGATGACCGAGAGGCGGTTGCGGCTGAAGCGATAGATGCCACGACGCAGATCGGTGATCTGACTGGCGTGGTCGGCTTTCCAGCGTGACCAGCGGCTGAGGGGTGGGGAGGAAAGGGTGGTCATATGCCTGTTACAAGCCTCATGATAAGTTATGCGGTCGGTAGGCTGTCACTGTTTTATGATCCTGTCGCCACGCGGCTGAGTTCCAGCTCGATGGTACGGGCGGAGTCGATTTCGACGCAGACATCAACCGGCGGGCGGTTGTGAAAGGCGACGGCGCGTTTGCTGGGGCGCTGGTAAGGCCATGTTTTGCCACGGCTGAAGCCCTGTGTTTCCACGCGCACCGGCCAGCTCTGAGTCTTGAAGGCAGACGGATCGAGCAAATAGGCGATGGTGGTCGAGTCGTGTACGTAGATGCCATCCACCCCGCTGACCGAGTGTACGAAGCTGCGGTAGAGGGGGACGATGCGGGCGATGTGCTGGGCGAGGGGGTTGGATGAGCGAGCGTAACGGGCGAGATGATCGGCGTTCATGTGAGCGCGGGTGGTGACATCCAGCCCGACCATGGTCAGCGGCCAGCCTGCGCCGAACACGACATCCGCCGCTTCGGGGTCGTCGATGATGTTGGCTTCGGCGGCGGGCGAGGCGTTGCCGGGGACGAGCGCGTTGCCACCCATGAGCACGACCCGTTTGACGTTTTGAGCGATGCGCGGTTCCAGACGGAGCGCGAGGGCGATGTTGGTGAGCGGGCCGATGGGGACAAGGATGATCTCACCGGGATGACGCATGACCTGCTCGACGATGAAGGCCGCCGCAGTCTGGTCGATGGCGCGGGTGGTGGGGGGCGGCAGGTTGGCATCGCCCTGCCCGTCCGCGCCATGAATGTAGGCGGGCGGATGGTCATAATCACCGACGAGCGAGTCGGCTGCTCCCTGTGCGACAGGAATATCGGTGCGTCCGGCGATTTCGAGCAGGCGGAGGGCGTTTTGAGTCGCCAGCGGGACGTGGACGTTGCCGAAGACGGTGGTGAGGCCGATCACGTCGAGTTCGGGCGAACTGAGGGCGAAGAAGATCGCCATGGTATCGTCAATGCCGGGGTCGGTGTCAATAATAATTTTTTGGGGAGCCATGCGTTTAATTCTCTTCCGTTAACTCAAGCCGATGCGCGGGTCGATCACGCGGTAGAGCAAATCCGTGATGAGGTTGACCAGCACGACGACACAACCGATGAACAGGGTTGAACCCATAATGGGTTGGAAATCCAACTGGAGGGCGGCCTTGAGGGCGTACTGCCCGATCCCCGGCCAATCCAGCACATATTCAATGAGGACAGCACCGCCCAACTGAAAGCCGATGAGGAAGCCCATCATGGAGACGGTGGCGATGAGGGCGTTCTTCATGAGGTAGCGCGTCCAGATGACACGTTCGGGGATGCCATTGGCGCGGGCAACCAGCACAAAATCCTTGCGGACAATATCGAGCAGATCACCCCGAAGCTGGCGGGTGACGAGGGCGATGACCAACAGGGATTGGCAGAGGGCGGGGATGATGAGGTAGCGGAGTGTGGTCAGGAAGGCGGGGATGTTGCCGCCGATGAGGGTATCCAGCAGCAGCAGGCCGGTATAGGTTTCGGGATAGCTCATGCGGGGGTCGAAGCGGCCACTGACCGGCAGCAGACGCAAATTTTGCGCCAGAACGATCTGAAGGACGATGGCGATCCAGAAGACAGGCACACTGACCGCGCCGATGGAGATGAAGCGCGAGAAGTGATCCGGCCAGCGGTCACGCCAGCGGGCGGAGACCACCGCTAAGGGGATGCCGACGGCGAGGCCGATGAGGGTGGAAACGATGGTGAGTTCCAGCGTGGCCGCGAAGTAGGTGACGAGATCCGGCCCGACTTCGCGCTTGGTGCTGATGGAGTAACCCCAGTTGCCCTGTAACAAGCCGGTCATATACATGAAGTATTGTTCAGGCAGGGGGCGATCCAGACCGAATTCTTCGGTGAGTTTGATAATTTGTTCAGGGCGAGCCTGTGGGCCGGCGGCCAGTTTGACGGGATCGCCGGGGACAAGGCGCGAAACGGTGAAGGTAACAATCGAAAGACCGAGCAGGATCAGCGGAATTATGAGCAAACGGCGTGCCAGAAACCGTAACATACCTGTGATAGCCTCAGGATAGCGCAGGGACACAGCAGCGCCGTGTCCCTGTCGAACATCAATGATGGGATGTGCTCAAGCGATTAGGTCGCGTCATCAAGCCACAGACGCCAGAAGTCCACGCTGATGTCGCCATAGTAGGTAAAGCCCTTCACCCGTTTGTTCAGGCCGGTGATGTTGGGCGTGACATAGAGCGGCATATCCGGCGCATCGTTGGAGATGATGGTTTGGACTTCCTGCACGATGGCATCGATGCGAGCCGTATCGGTGGTCAAGCGCAGTTCATCGAGCAGCGAATCGACGGTTTCGTTCTTGTAGAAGGAGCAGGCCTGATAGCTGCCGCCGGTGGGACGATCCCAACTCTTGCTGGAGTACTTCTCGATGAGCCATGTATCGGCCAGCGGGGGGAAGGCGTCGAAGATGAAGGCGATGTGCGGCCCCGATTCCGGCACCGTGCAAGCGCCGACGATGTCCGGCCAGTTCTTGGGCACAAGGTTGAGGGTGATGTTGTACTTCTGAAGTTCGGCGAGCAGGATGAGGCCGCCGGCTTCTTCGAAGTCCAGACCGCTGACGTAGACAAAGTCGATGCTGATGCCACCGTCCTTGAATTCGGTCATATCCAGATGTTCCTTGGCCTTGACGGGATCGTAGCTGTACTGCGGATCGAGGTCAGGGTCATAACCGGGGACACCTTCGGGCAGCGGGCCGGTCATAATGCTGACGTAACCCTGCTGCGAGTCGGCGAAGGCCTGCCGGTCGAAGCTGTAGGCAAGGAACTTGCGGAAGTTGGGGTCGGCGGTGGGGCCAGCCTGCGTATTGTACTTGAGGTAACCCGCCAGCAAACCATAATTGACGCTGACCATGGTGGTCTCGTTGGCATTGATCTCTTCGATGTCAGTCGAGGAGATGGTGTCGGAAATATCGAAGTTACCGGCGAGCAAACCGAGCTTGCGGGTACCGGCATCCTCGGTCTTTTGCCAGACCACACCGGATAGACGGCCTTCACCCGGCCAACCCTGCCAGTAGTCTTCGACGGCTTCCAGTTCATAGACCGAACCGATTTGCCAGTTCTTGATACGGAAGGGGCCGCTGCCGGCTTCGTGGTCGATGAGGTAAGCCGCACCGCCGTCGCCGTCCACTTCGTTGGCGAGAGCGATGGCCTTGCTGGCGATGGGCTGTTCGAGGAAGGCGAGCAGACGGTCGAAGCTGCCATAGGGAATCTTGAGCTTCATGACGACGGTGGTGGCGTCCGGCGCGGTGATGCCGTCAACATCCAAGAAGCCGGAAAGCAGGCTGGAGCGCTGCTTCTGTGCCTTGAGAGTCTGCTGGTAGGAGAAGACGACATCTTCCGATGTGAGGGGCGAACCGTCATGGAAGCGCGCCTGATCGGTAATTTTGAATGTCCATTCGCTGGCGTCTGCGCTGGATGACCATTCCTGCACCAGACCGGGTTCGATGGGCTGCGGCCAGCCGCCTTCGAAGCGGAACAGGCGGTCATAAAGCTGGCGGATGATGGCGGCGATGGAATAGTCGGTACGGTCGAAGGGGTCGATGGTAGCGATGTCCTGTGAACCGCCGTAAATCAAAATCTTCGGCTCAACTTGATTGAGAGTGCCGCGCACGGGGGCTTTGGCAACATTCTTGGCCGCAGCGATGACCGGCACACCGGCTGTAGCAACACCAGCAGTGAGGGCTGTGACAAACTTCAGGAATTCCCGGCGGCTGACGCGGCCTGCCTGAAAATCCTCCACCATTTTACGAGTCGGGTCAAAATGATTCTGTGCCATATGAATGTCCCTTATGTGGATGCAAATTGTGAGCGAAGAACAGCGGTACTAAACGACGACGCAGAATTTAACACATCGTTGTAACAAACCGCAACAGTCCAGCTCTGGTTGGCGATTAATCAACCAGTTTATATAATCATCTCGCTCCTCAAAAAAGCACGACACGACAAACTTGACAAAAGTTCCTGTCAATTTTCTGTCTCAAACGTTCAACACACCACAGGGGGACCTATGCGTATTGGCATTGATGTAGGCGGAACGAACACAGATGCAGTCTTGATGGATGGCCGCAAGGTGGTCGGATGGGCAAAATCCCCGACGACGCGCGATGTCAGCAGCGGCATTACCAATGTACTGAACGCACTGCTGGCGCAGACACAGGTCGCGCCGAGCGCGATCACGGCGGTGATGCTGGGGACGACACACTTCACCAACGCTGTCGTCGAGCGCAAGTCGTTGAGTAAGACAGCGGTGGTGCGCATCGGGCTGCCCGCGACGGCGGCACTGCCCCCTTATGTGGACTGGCCGGACGATCTGCGCGAGGCGATGGGCGGCGTGTACCATCTGGTACATGGAGGGTATGAATTCGACGGGCGTCCGATTTCGGCGCTGCAGCCAGATGAGATTAAGGAAGCGGCACAGAAAATCCGCGACGCGGGCATCAACTGTGTCGCCATTTCGTCGGTCTTTTCGCCGGTGAACCCGGATCAGGAAAAGCAAGCGGCGGAGATCATCGCGGCGGAAATCCCCGGCGCGAACATCAGCCTGTCGCATGAGATCGGGCGGATCGGTTTGCTGGAACGCGAGAACGCGGCAGCGATGAACGCCTGCTTGTCGGTGCTGGCGGTGCGGATCGTGCAGTCGTTCCGCGACGCGCTGAGCGGGCTGGGGATCACCGCGCCGTTTTACATCAGCCAGAACGATGGGACGCTGATGAGCGCGGATTTCGTGGAGAAGTATCCGGTGCTGACGTTCGCTTCCGGCCCGACCAACAGTATGCGCGGGGCGGCGTTCCTTTCGGGCTTAAAGGATGCGGTGGTGGTGGACATCGGCGGCACGACCTCGGACGTAGGGGTGCTGAATCAGGGCTTCCCGCGTGAGGCGTCGGTGGCGGTGCGGATCGGCGGGGTGCGGACGAACTTCCGTATGCCGGATGTGTTGTCGTTCGGGTTGGGCGGCGGCAGTCATGTGAAGCCGGAGCCGCTGACGATTGGGCCACAGAGCGTGGGGTATGAGATCACCACGCGGGCGCTGGTGTTCGGCGGGAATGACCTGACGACGACGGACATCGCGGTGGCCGCCGGTATGGCGGATATTGGCGACAAGAGCAAGGTGGCGCACCTGAGCAAGACGCTGGTGGACAGCGCACTGCAACGGATGTGGGAGATGATCGAAGTCAGCGTTGACCGGATGAAGACGGCTGCCGGCCCGGTGCCGGTGATTCTGGTGGGCGGCGGCATCATTCTGGTGGGCGATAAGCTGACGGGTGTTTCCGAACTACACCGGCCTGAACATGCTTCGGTGGCGAACGCCATCGGCGCGGCAATCGCGCAGGTGGGTGGTGAGGTTGACCGCATCTTCAGCCTCGACGCGACCCCGCGTGACAAGGCGCTGGAACAGGCGAAGGAAGAAGCACAGCAGCGCGTCCTCAACAGCGGCGCAGTCCCCGGCACGGTGGAAATTGTGGACGTGGAAGAGGTTCCGCTGGCGTACCTGCCGGGTAATGCTACGCGCATCCGGGTGAAGGCCGTTGGCACGCTGGCGGTGGAATAACTTATGTGGACTGTAACGCTAGACGATCTGGAAGCGATTGCCATCGGGGCGGGCATTCTGGGCACAGGTGGGGGCGGCAACCCTTATCTGGGCAAGATCCGCATGGCACAGCTTTTGAAGCAGGGCTACAGCGTGCAGGTCATCAGCCTCGATGAAGTGGCGGATGAGGCGCTGGTGTGCTCGGTTGGCGGGATGGGCGCGCCCACGGTGGGCGTGGAAAAAATCTCGCGCGGCGATGAATCGAAGCGGGCGGTCGAGGCGTTGGAAAAGTATGTCGGCAAGTCGATTGACGCCATCATCAGCGCGGAGATCGGCGGGGCGAATTCCATCGCGCCGTTGGAAGCCGGAGCGCTGACGAATAAGCCGGTGATCGATGCGGACGCGATGGGACGCGCCTTCCCGGAAATGCAGATGAGCACGCATTTCATCGCGGGGGTTTCGTGTACACCGGGCGCGATGGTGGATGAAAAAGGCAACTGCATCGTGTTGGGTCATATGACGGATTCGTTCGCGCTGGAACGGTTCGCGCGCGATTTGTGCGTGCATATGGGCGCGACGTCGATGCTGGCGCTGCCGGTGATGAAGGGCAGCGAAATCCGGCACACATCGGTGCGCGATACGATGACGCTGGCGCGGCGTGTAGGCGAGGCCGTCATTCATGCGCGCGCCGTGAAGTCGCATTTCACGGACGCCATCCTCGGCGTGACGGGCGGCAGCGAATTGTTCACCGGTAAGTTGATTGATGTGCAGCGACAGACGGTGGGCGGGTTCGCACGCGGTGAATTGATCGCCGAAGGGCTAGGCGAATACCGCGGCGACTTCCTGCACATCGCGTTCCAGAATGAGAATCTGGTCGCGTGGCGCGGGGATCGTGATGTACGAGGTGAAGTGGTGGCGTGTGTGCCGGATTTGATCTGCATGATTGAGAGCGAATCGGGCGAGCCGATCACCACCGAGCAGCTTCGTTACGGGCTGCGCGTAACGATCCTCGGCATCCCCTGCACCGATAAGTTCCGCACGCCTGCCGCGCTGGAAGTGGTCGGCCCGACGGCGTTCGGCTACCCTGAAGTAACATTTGTCCCAATGCCCAAAACCCCCGGTCAGGGGATCGAATAACCAAGTGGAGAATCCCCCATTATGAAACGTTTGATAGGCATCCAAGAAGTTGAAGACATCGCGCTGGGCGCTGCTGTACTGGGAACGGGCGGCGGTGGTGATCCATACGTCGGCAAGCTGATGGCAATCGAGGCCATTCGCCAGCACGGACCGGTGGAACTGGTGACGATTGACGAGGTGGACGACGATGATATGTCGGTGGCGATTGCCATGATGGGCGCGCCGACGGTGATGGTGGAAAAGATGCCGGGTGGCGAGGAATGCGTCTCGGCGTTTTATGCCGCGCAGAGCTATCTGGGCAAGACCATCAAGTATGTGTATTCGATTGAGGCGGGCGGCATCAACTCGACCATTCCGATCACGCTGGCGGCCAAGCTGGGGCTGCCGATGATTGATCTGGACGGGATGGGGCGCGCCTTCCCGGAAATTCAAATGGTGACGCATAACCTGTTCGGGGTGACGGCGACGCCCTTCACGATGGCCGACGAGAAAGGCAACAGCGCGGTACTTTCCACGATTGATAACCGCTGGATGGAAACCTTCGCGCGGAGCATCGCGGTGAATATGGGCGCGACCTCGATCATCGGGGCATACGCGGCTTCGGGCAAGCAGCACCGCGAGGCGGCGGTCTTCGGCACGCTGTCATTGGCGGAAACCATCGGTAAGACGCTGCGGGATGCACGCGCGGCGCACATGGACGTGATCAAGGCGCTGAAGGATGTGACCAAGGGGTACGTGGTGTTCCACGGCAAACTGGTGGACATTCAGCGGCGGACGGTGGCCGGTTTCGCACGCGGCGAGGCGATTCTGGAAGGGATCGGCGAGGACGCGGGCAGCCGCATGAACATCCAGTTCCAGAACGAGAACTTGATGGCGGCGCGCGACGGGAACATCATCGTGAGCGTGCCGGATTTGATCACGATGGTGGAAGAAGACACGGGCGAACCGATCACCACCGAGCAACTGCGTTACGGCTTCCGCGTGATGGTGCTGGCGATGCCGTGCCACCCGCACTGGCGCAGCGCGAAGGGGCTGGAAGTGGTGGGGCCGAAGTACTTCGGTTACGACGTGGAATATGTGCCGGTGGAACAGCGTTTCGGCAGCTAGTTTAACTGCAAACGGTTCTCAAGAACGGCGCGGGCTTCGGTGGACGAGGCGCGCGCCGTTTTGTTTAGGGGTTAGCGGCGCAGGGTGGGGTCGAAGGCGTCGCGCAGACCATCGCCGATGAAGTTGAAGGCCAGCACGATCAGGCTGATGATGACGCCGGGGGTGAGCCACATCCACCACGCGTTGACCAACCACGCTTTCGCGCCTTGCAGCATGTTGCCGAGGCTGGCATCCGGCGGGGGGACGCCGAGGCCGATGAAGCTGAGGGCGGATTCGCTGAGGATGGCGGTGGGGATGGCAAGGGTGGCGGCGACGAGAATGGGCGCGAGGGCGTTAGGCAGCAGGTGACGCAGGACAATGTGACGGGGAGTCGCGCCGATGGCACGCGCCGAAATGATGAACTCGCGTTCTTTGAGCGCCAGAAATTCCGCCCGCACCAGACGCGCCACATCCATCCAGCTAAACGCGCCCAGAATGAAGATGACGTTCCAGATGCTGGGGGCGAGGAGCGCGTTGAGGGCGAGGAAGAAGATGAAGCTGGGCACGGAGAGGAAGATGTCGACGATGCGCATGAGGACGTTATCCAGCAGGCCGCCGGCATAACCGGCCACCGCGCCGACGGTGATGCCCAAGCCGACGCTGATGAGCATGGCGAAGAAACCGACCGCCAGCGATACGCGGAGTCCATGCAGGGCGCGCGAAAGCTGGTCACGGTTGAAGTTATCCGTACCCAGCGGGTGTTCAAGGGTGGGCGGCTGGGGGAAGCCGCGATTGACATTGCTGGCGCGCGGGTCGATGTCGTTGGGGTTGTAGGGCGAGATGACACTCGCGAAAACCGCCATCAGGGTGAAGGTGAGCAGCAAGACGAAGCTGAAGACTGCCAGCCGGTGCCGCCGGAATTGGCGCAGCGCAATCCCCCACGCACTCTGATGCCTTACCGTGTTGAGTTGAGCAACCGATTCATTCATAGCGAATTCGCGGATCTATCCAATGGTAGGCCAGATCGGCCAAGAAACTGCCGAGCACAATAAAGATGGCCGTGAGCATGGTCACGCCCATGATGATGGGAAAGTCGCGCTTGAGGGCGGCGTTCACCGCCAGCAGCCCTAACCCCGGCCAGCCGAAAACAAACTCGACGATAAATGACCCCGAAACCAACTGGGGGATGGAGAGGCCGACGAGAGTCACCAGCGGCATGAGGGCGTTGCGCAGGGCGTGAAAGCGCAGGATGCGGCCTTCCGGCACCCCTTTGGCGCGGGCGGTGCGGATGTAGTCCTGCGAGAGGACATCCAGCAGGCTGGAACGCTGGTAACGCACCCAACGGGCGAGCGAAGCGGTGCCGAGGGCGATGGTGGGCAGAATGAGATGCAGCGCCACATCGGCGACGGCTGCCATGCCCTGATAATTTTCGCGGACATCGCGCATGCCGGTGGTGGGCAGCCAGCGCAGTTGGACGCTGAAGATTTGCATCAGCAGGAGGGCGAGAAAGAAGGCGGGCATGCTGATGCCGATGAAGGACAGCGTGGTGATGATGTAATCCAGCAGGGTGTAGCGGCGCACGGCGGAGAGGATGGCGATGGGGATGGAGAGCAGCAAGGCCACCAGCAGCGAACTGAGGCCGAGCAGCATCGTGGCGGGGAGGCGATCCCCGATTTCAGCACTGACGGCGCGGCGACCGGTGAGCGAGAAGCCCAAGTCCCCTTGCAGCGCGTTGCCCAACCAGCTCACGTACTGTACCATGACCGGCTGATCCAACCCTAACTTGGCGCGCAGATTCGCCATATCTTCGGCGGAGGGCGGCGGCTTGTTGGGGTCGATGTACACGACGAGCGGATCTCCCGGCGCTGATTTGATGATCAGAAACGAGAGTATGGAAATCCCCAGCAGGAGCGGGATCATCTGGAGCAAGCGGCGAACGAGAAAACGCGACATGAGGTCAATATCTCATCAGGATTGTGGGAACAGACTGCCCCTCTCCAAGCGGAAAGGGGCAGCCGCACAAGACGAAAAGCGGAGGCGGTGAAACACGCACCCCCGCTACCGATTAACCGGAAACTGCCAAGCGTTCCGGCGATTGGAAGCCGCTGCCCATCGACAGATCGAGCACCGCGTCGGTGATGTTGACACGGTTGCTGACGACTACCGGATTCTGATTGCGGTAGAGCGGCAGGGTGGGCAGTTCCGCCCAGAGGATCGACTCGATCTGTTCGTAGATCGCCATGCGTTCCTCGAAGCTGGTGAGGGTGCGGGCCTGCGCGAACAGTTCGTTGACCTGCGGGTTATCGTAGTTTTGCAGGTTGGGGCCGAGTTCCGGCGTGGTGATGTAGAAGTTGGCATAGCTGTTCGGCTCCGGCCCGATGGCTGACCAACCAGAGGTGAGGACATCGAACGGCTTGTCGTAGATGCGCGCCTGATACAACTGCGTCACCATGGTGGAGAGGTCACGGGTTTCCAGTTCAACATCGACGCCGATGTCTTCCCAGTAAGCCTGAACGACGGTGGCATAGCTGAAGTAGTCACGGAAGCCTTCCTGGAAGGTCAGCAGGTTGACGACCCACGGCTGTCCATCCTTGTCGCGGATGCCATCGCCATCGGTGTCGCTGATGCCGGCTTCGTCCAGCAGTTCACCGGCGCGCACCGGATCGTAGTCATAACCACCAAGCTTGTCTTCGCTGTAGAAGGGAACGACCTGATCGAAGTGCGAGTTGTGGACGGCACCGTAACCCTGACGGACGGTATCGACCAGCGCCTGACGATCAATGGCGATCATGAGCGCCTGACGGACGCGCACATCCTGAAATTGTTCCTTCGCCATGTTGAAGTAAATCTGGAAGAGGCTATCGTAGTCAGCGATATTGACGGTGAAATCCGCGCTGCCTTCGAATTGGGCGACAGACGCGCCGGGGGCATTGAGGAGATAGTCAATCTCGCCGGTCAGCAGGGCGTTCACCTGTGCCTGAAGATCAGGGATGATGCGGAAGATGATCCGGTCAAGGCAGGGGCGACCCTTGAAGTAATTTTCATTGGCTTCGAGGGTGATGCTTTCGCCGGTGATCCATTCGGTGACCTTGAAGGGGCCGGTGCCGATGGGGCTGCGATTGAATTCGCCGGTGCGCAGATCCTGCCCTTCCAACGATTGGTCGGGGATGATGGGCACGCTGATGTCGGTGAAGAACGAGGCGTTCGGCTCGACGAGCGTGGCAACCACGGTCAGATCATCGGCGGCTTCGAATTGGATGGCCTGATCGCCCTGATAGAAGCGGGGGCGGAAAGGCGCGATGTCTTCTTCGGAGTTCTGAATGGTGTTGAAGGTGTAAACCACGTCAGCGGCGTCCAGATCGCTGCCATCGCCGAACTTGACTCCTTCGCGCAGCTTGAACGTCCACGTCAGGCCGTCTTCGCTGGTGGTCCATGATTCGGCGAGGTCGCCGGTGATTTCGCGACCCCAGTTTTCACCACCGAGGGTGAGCGGGTTGAAGAGGAACGAGAGCACCGAGCCGGAAACGCCGTCGTTGGCGTAGATGCCGTTCAGGCTGACGGGGTTATCCGCGATGGCGGTGATGAGGGTGCCACCCTGCGCCGAGCAGGTGAAGGCCGAGTCGGACTGGGCGCTCACGCTGGCGATCCCTAACGAAATGATCAATAAAACCAGTAAGAACAATCTTTTCACAATATCTCCTCCATAGCTGTTGTAAGGAATGCCTTAACGAACGATGTGGAGGATACCAGAGGTACAGTGCCCTCGACAACCCCTATGGTCTTATGCGATGCACATTTTGGAAGCGGGATTACCGTACCTGAACAGGAATGGGTATGCTGGTAACAGAATGGACACGACAACCGGCGAAGGAGGGATTGATGGACGCGATTCAGGTGCTGTATGTGGGGGATTCGGAGGTGGTGCTGAACCGCTATCTGGTGGGGGCGGATGTGATCGAGCAGTCGTACTTCAACGACAACGGGAAGTGGTTCCGCGAGGCGATGGCGAACGAACCGTCGGTGAAGGTGCGGCACATCACCCCGCACGGGGTAGCGAGCGAATTCCCGACAACGCTGGCGGAATTGCAGCAGTATCAGGTGGTGATCTTCAGCGACGTGGGCTACAACTCGATGATCTTTTACCCCGGTTTGACGCCGCCGTATGTGTACCCGTTGGGGCCGGACCGCGTGGGGATGGTGAAGGCGTTCGTGGAGGCGGGCGGCGGCTTCTTGATGACGGGCGGATACCTGTCGTTCGCGGGGATCAACGGGATGGCGCGGTGGGGCGGCACGGATGTGGAGACGATTCTGCCGGTGAACATCGCGCGGCATGATGACCGGGTGGAGATGGTGCAGGGGTTCCGCTTCACGGTGACGGAACGGGCGCATCCGACGGTGGCGGGACTGCCGTGGGACGAGGCGACGTGGACGCTGTGCGGGTACAACCGGCTGACGGCGAAGGTTGGTGGCGAGGTGATCGCGCGGTACGGGGATGATCCGTTTCTGGTGTGCGGGGGGTACGGGCGGGGGCGGACAGCGGCCTTTGCTTCGGACTTCGCGCCGCACTGGGCGGGGGATTTCGTCCACTGGCCGCATTATACGCGCTTCTGGACGCAGATGGTGCAGTGGTTAGCGGGCGGGAAGTGAGGGGAATGGCTGCCGCCGTTATTGGCGGCGGGAACAGGCATAGATGGCGCGCGGTTATGGCGGTGGACGGCGGGAAGATGGGTACGAGCCGCTTTTGGCTGCGGGAGTTTCGCTCATGGCGGTCACCGCGCCGCCAATCCCGCCAAGGCGGCGGTTCCAAGCAAGGGATTCGCCGGCAGAACACGGTCGCTGGCGAGAAGCAGGGAAACTGACGCAGACAAAGGCCGCCAATCCCGCCCTAGGGAGGTGGATGAAGGGGCCGTGGCTGGCAGTTGATGACATGGATGAAACCTGTGTAGACATTGGCAGAACCGGACTCTCATTTTAGAACAAAAGTTCATAAAAGTCAAGGGGAAATGGCCGCTGAAACCGGAGTTAAGGCGCGGCTGATTGGGATTGATTTTGACGACGTAGATAAGCAAAGGCGGCTGCTACTGCGATGATGAAAACCGAACGGGGTTCGGAAGATGTGAACCTATTGAAAATTATTCGTCGTATTTACCTAACGACATGAGCCGCGCACGAT
>JAFLCH010000072.1 GCA_017303775.1 Anaerolineae bacterium
TTGAAGATGGTTAAGCATGATATTCAAGCGACCGAACAAAACGGCTTGAACATATGGCAGTTCATCAAAGACTTCGAACTTGCTGAAGAACAGGGCGACTTTCCGAAAGCGCTCACTTGCTTGGAACGGATTCGTGCTTCGGGTTACGCGCCTGCCTATTATCCCTTGGATGATTATGAACAGCAGATACGCGAGAAAATTCAGCTTCAGCAGATCGAAAGTGACTATGATTTTATTCGCGTGATGGCCGAACGTGCCCTTCGCAAACCGCGCGAACGAAATCGGGTCTGGTCGGCGCTCCAAACATTCTGGCAGTCCCATCCCGGCTACGATCCCGATAATCTTGTGGCTCGCTTCAACCCTGCTCCCCAACCCCTTCCCGAAATGCCGGTATTGGAGGTAGATGAATCGGACACACTCTTACTAGACGAAGAATACGCCGACACCCTTATTATTCCCGCCCTACAACCCTATTCTGATCCGCTGGAATTCGAACTTTCTCTACTCAATCAACTTTCAAGCTTGGACGAATCTCGCTTTGATGATATGTTTGCCTCGGATCATCTCTCGTCTCTAGTTGAATCATCGGTGAGTACTGCATCACTAACATTGACTCTCGATCAAGCGCAAAAGGCGGGTCTGCTGGAATGGAACGCCTGAATGCGCTAAGCTTATTTCGTTGAATCATCAATGGATACACACTGAATGCCTTCTACCCGTCTTGTTCTCCCTATGGGGCGTCGTCGTCGTACCCGTCTATGGCGTATGCTCCGTGCTGCATATCGTGATACTGCCGCCCTCTGGAATGAATTTCGTGCGCCGCTGATTGCCTTCTTCATCGTTGCATTCGGGGGAGGTTGGCTTTATGGCGAGCTTGCGGTTTTAGCGGGCTATCCCCGCGTTCCCTATATCGACCTACCATACTTTATTCTACGGATGATGGTCTTTGAACCACCCGTAGAAACACCCCCCGAAGAACCTTATCTCATTATTTTCTGGTATTTAATGCCGTTGATCGCTCTCTTCATTATCGGGCGAGGAGCTGCCGACTTTATTCGCCTTTTCTTTGATCGCAGCGAGCGACGCAGTGCTTGGGAGGAAGCCGTGGCCTCAACCTATCGTCATCACGTTATCATTTTGGGCATCGGGCATGTTGGTTTGCGTGTCGCCCGCACGTTGGTCGGAATGGGTTTTGATGTGGTCGCCATCGACCAGAAACTCAAGCCGGATATTGACGAAGAACTTGCCCGTTTGGGCATTCCGGTAATTCTTGGTGATGGTCGTTCTGTACAAACCCTCGAAAAAGCCGGTCTCCGTCATGCCGAATCCTTTATTGCTTGCACATCCAGTGACCAAACCAATCTTGAATCGATCATGCACGTTCGCGACATGAACCCCGCTGTACGTATCGTTGCTCGTATGTGGGATGATACCTACTCAAAACAAATGAAACACTTTATGGGTGTGAATGCTGTCCATAGCGCTTCAGACCTTGCAGCGCCCGCCTTTGCGGGGGCTGCTGTCGGTGTCGAAATTACACAAACCCTCCACATACACGGTGAAGATTTTAGTATGATCCGC
This sequence comes from Anaerolineae bacterium, assembly GCA_017303775.1. Lineage (GTDB taxonomy): Bacteria > Chloroflexota > Anaerolineae > Aggregatilineales > Phototrophicaceae > CFX2. The sequence goes on from JAFLCH010000072.1 coordinate 1,582, forward strand.
TTTCAGGTCGAGCAGGGGTCATTCTTAGAAGGCGAGACTGTTGGTGAGCTCCAAACCGCCAACAACATGGACATCGTGCTCCATGGGCGTAATGGCAATGTTGAAGTCCAGCCGCACAATGACGTCGTCGTCCACGGTGGTGATACACTCGTCATTTTTGCTCGCCATGACCGTGTGATCAACATCGTCGAACGCAATCGAAAAGCCGTGTCAAAAAAATAAGAGGCGCATCATTGTGCGCCTCTTGTCTTGCGAGTTTTTACTTTATTTCTTAGCCTTCGGGAACCGGCTCAGCACCGTAGCCGGTTCTGGCATTGGCACTTTATCGCCAAATCTCAGTTCTCCCGGTGTTTTACCCGCTTTGGTGCGCGCGGAGCCAGCGTACACCCCAATGCTGCTTCCCTCTGCGGTGAAGTCATGCTGCAAATAAGCCAGTCCGCTCTGGTACCCTTCACGGTCAATGCTGCAACTGGTGACCACCCCTACAACACGACCTTTCTTATCCACAATCGGATCGCCTTGATGCGCGGGTCTGCCTCCCTTATTGTCCAAACGGAAGCGTGTAACTTCAGCTTCCCGTTTCATTTCATGAGCGATGAAAGCCTGCTTACCGACGAAGTACGGCTTCCACAGCTTGATGTAATTCCCGAATCCAGCGTCTGCCGGATTAAGGTTAAGCGGCCCTGCTAACTCATGCCCGTACAGCGGCAGTCCAGCTTCTGTACGCAGGCTGTCGCGTGCTGCCAGTCCGCATGGAGTCGCCCCCAACCCTATAAGTTCTCGGAACAGCTTGGCAGCTTGTTCGGGATGAACGAACAATTCATAAGCGATACGCTCACCTGTATAGCCGGTGCGTGAAATGATCAAATCATAATCACCCAGCTTGACCTGTGTGACGCCTGCCCATGCTAGCTTTTTCACCTTTGCCTTGTCTGCTTCGCTGCCACCGAGACCGAGCAAAATGTCCGTGCTCTTCGGCCCCTGTAGCGCCACATCAACCCGCTGCTCAGCCCCGGCTGCGGGGTCACGCAGGTTGCGGATCACACAATTGCTCGCTCCGGTCGGTGGTCGTTTACCTTGCACCCCATCTCCGAATTGGATTCTTCCAGCCTGTGCATCAAGCAGGTAAGCCCGGTTCTTATCATCATTCGAGGCGTTTACAACCACCAGAAAATGTTCAGCCCCCAACCGGTAAATCATCAGGTCATCCAGCGGAATTCCTTGGTCATCCAGCAGGTAGGTGTAATGTGACTCGCCGATTTCCAGCTTCTCGACCTCATTCGTGGTCAGTACATCCAGAAACGCCGCTGCCCCTTTACCCTGAACATCCAGCACGCCCATGTGGGTCACATCGAAAATGCCCGCGCCCTGCCGCACTGCCAGATGTTCTTCAGTGACCGAGCTGTACCATACCGGCATATCATATCCGGCGAACTCCACCATCTTCGCCCCCAATTCCTGATGCAGCGAATGAAGAGGGGTTGTTTTAAGCGCGCTCTGTTCCGGTTCTGTCCATGAAAATACAGGCAGTTCATCTGCCGTCGGCCCGCTGTATTGATCGCCATTAATGCCGATAAAGTAGGACTTATTCGCGTATCCGCTCAGCTTGTCCTTAAAACTCACGCGCACTCGTCCGCTGTCAGTCTCGCCAACATACTGCACATCCACTGGTCCCGGCACTTTCGCATAAACATCGCTGGGGTCGAAGATCACAAAACCATCCGAAAGGGCGCGTAACCACGCAGCAGCTCGTCCAGCTTGCTGTTCAACATGCAGCAAATACCCGGTTTCACTTGCTTCCACCACTGCCTTAGTCATCACCGAGCCATCGGCTTCCAGCACCCATGAGACCTGCTGTTCGCCCGCCTTGAGTGCCAGTACATCGCTTGTAACAACCGTGTTCAGGAATGAAGTTGCCTCAGCTCCTTTGATCGAAAGCGTCTTCCATCCTGTATCAGAGATCGAGTCAAGGTAGTAAAAGTGGGGGTAATCATCAGCTGTTGCATCGGTATCAATGCCAACCCGATCGGTCAAATCTCGCACGGCCAGCTTTGCCTTTTGCAGCACATCAAAATCAATCTTGGCGCGCGCTTCAGGCCCCTTCTTGCCGCCATAGCTGAATGGCACGCATGCGAACAAGATGTCGGCAATAATATCACCCAGCGCATCAACTTCAGCTTCACCGAAGCCGCGCTGAGTAATCCATGGTGTACCGATTCGAATGCCTGATGCCCGGAATGCACTCGCGTCACCCGGAATCGTATTTCGGTTCAACACCACGCCTGCCAGATCAAGAATCCGTGCAGCCATATCGCCGCTCAGCGTCGTTCCGTCAGCCCCCACAATCTGCTTGCAATCGACCAGCAGCATGTGTGTGTCAGTGCCGCCGTAAGCAATTCGAAGTCCGCGTGCCGCCAGCTTTTCAGCCAACCGTGCCGCATTCTTCACAGTCTGATGTTGCAGTTCTTGGAATTGCTCGGAGGCCGCTAACCGCAGCGCTACTGCCAGTGCCGCGATGCTGTTGACGTGCGGCCCACCCTGTTCACCGGGGAAGACCGCGCGGTCAATCTTGCCGGACAGCGCCGACTTATGCGTAATGATTACAGCGCCACGCGGGCCTGCCAGTGTCTTGTGTGTCGTAAACGTGACTACATCCGCGATACCCACGGGATTCGGATAGTCACCGGCGATAATCAAACCCGACACGTGTGAAACATCAGCCAGCAAATACGCGCCAACCTCATCTGCGATTGCGCGCAGCTTGTTCCAATCCGGAGCATATGGGTAGCTGGTATAGCCGCCGATAATCATTTTGGGCTTGTGTTCTTTTGCCAGCGCCAAAATCTGGTCGTAATCCAGTAACTCGCTTTCTGGATCAACCCCATAACTGACAATCTTATAATTCTTGCCACTGCGGTTGACTGGGCTGCCGTGTGTCAGGTGACCCCCATGCAGCAAGTCCATCCCCATCACCGTGTCGCCCACGTTCAGTAGCGCGCTGTAAACTGCATTATTGGCTGGTGCACCGGATAGTGCCTGAACATTCACAAATAACTTGTCGGCGCCGTACTGTGGAGTCGCGAACAATTCTGCCGCCCGCCGGCGAGCCAGCGCTTCCACAATATCCGCATACTCGGTACCCTTGTAATAGCGTTTGTCAGCATGTCGCCGGTATTCAGGCAGCCGTTCCGCGTAGTCCAAAATTTCCGCTTGCGTCATCGTCCGCGTTTCATCTAGCGGATACCCCTCAGCGTAAATATTATGGAAGGCCGAACTGAGGGTTTCACGTACCGCTTCAGGGACGGTGCTCTCCGAAGGAATTAACACAATATATCGGGCTTGTCTTGCCGTCTCATGCCGCACCAGTTCTGCAATATCCGGGTCAAGCTCAGCCAACTCTCCACGGAAAAGAAAGTCTTTTTGCGCCATATTCACCTTTACCTATGATGAAATTCAGAATGAGACGGATTGTAGCAGAAGGGTAGGGGAACGGCTATAGCATGTGCGGTCGCCAGAATCGAACGGCCACATTCATCATGTGGCCGTCCAATAAAAACTGAAATGAAAGAGACGATTACAGGTTCACAACCAGATTCGAGAAAATGTTACCAATCGCCGGGCCGAGGAGCGCGAGGATCACGATAACCACAACAGCTACCAGAACCAAAATGAGTGCGTATTCGACCAGACCCTGACCTTCTTCACGAGGCATATACAGCATGATAATTCTCCCAGAAAAATAAAAACGATAATTAATCCTAGCACGGTTATTTCACTACAGTCAATCAGGTTCCTTAAGGTTTTGTGCGTTTTTTACCCCTACCTTTGTACTATTTTTGCGCAGCATTCCTCATCCCATTCCACATATCTGTAATCCCATATCGATCATCCGTTGCTTCGAGAGATTGTGACAAGTATTTGCTTTTGGTTTAAAAGCTTTTATATCGCACTGCTTTTGCTCAGAGCTATTGGAAAATCCCGCAGTACTTAACTCCTAAACACCACCTGTTTTAGGACTTATAGCCTATCTGCGTCTGTTGTTTTCCCAAAAATGTAAATGTATCGTAATGCCATGGCACGACCTTTAGGGAAATGCCATTGTGGCAAACATTTTGCTCATGATCAAAGTGGGTGCCGAACCCTTTAGCGAATTAACAAAGGAAAGGAAGTTCCATGAGATCACTCAAACTCTTCTCGTGGCTTATTATTGGCCTTTTGTTGGCTCTTTCATTATCCTCAGTCTCAGCCCAGGCACCCGGTGGCGGGTTGGGTGTCGGGCGTGGTCAAGGGCGGGAAATCGGTGTAAACCTGACTGCCCTGAATGCCATCCGTGCCGAAATCAATGCGGGCGCTTATGATCGTCCCTGCAATCCGGATGAGCATGACCCAACCAAGTGGCACTCTCTCGTCAATGTAGAGCGTAAATGTCACTACGATCACCAGCACAATGATGATCCGAATTATGTGAATGACATATTCGGTCAGCCCGGTGCATGGTTCGGTGTGCCCGGTCAAGAAATCTCTTATCCGTGGCAAACATTCCGCGCTGCGACAGCCTACGAAGGGAACACCACTTACGTAGCCAATCACCAGATGGAAAACGACCTGAAGCACGAAGGCTATATCTGGGTCGTTCGTCGCGATCAGCCATGCCCCAATGGCAACTGTGTCACCGATTTCCGTATTCAGGTTCACGCCATTATGGGCGCGGGAGACTATCCGGTTCGCTACCATTCCTACAGCATCGAGGCGCGCGTGTGCGTCAATGCTGCTCAACCGGGCACTTGCGGTATCCTCCGTTATGGTGGTTGGATGGATATGGGGCGCCTCTTTACAACACAGGCCAATAACATTGATTGCAGTCATACGGTGCAGGATGTGCCCATTCCGCTGCCTGCTGACACGCTCTATTTCCCGCTGGATCGCCCCGAAGCTCGTGATGAAATTCGCTGCCATCCTATGATTACCAATTTGCCTGCATATCCTCCGAATCGCCCTCTGGCCGAGTGGTGGGGGCATGCTGGTGGCGAAACCCGTTTCCAACTCCGTGCTTATGATCCTATCGGCAATGTCGATCCGGTTGATCCTTCACGCTGGCATTTCTTTTGCGCCCAGACGGATATGAGCTGCCGCTATGACGCATCAATCTTCTCAATGTTTGTGGGTTACACGCTCCATATTCATGAATTTGCTGGCAACGGTGTTCGCATCGACTCAAATAGAGACCAAAGAACAGATTTAATCGGATATTTCACGCGCTGGGGAGACTATCGTTCGAATTGCACCGCTGCTTCACTCGATTGCATCCCTTATCACTACGATAATGTGCCTATGAATTTGTATAACAATACACAGGCTCGTTATGCGCATACGTCCTGCGACAGCAATTGCAATCCCTATGATTACGATATTTCCCCTGCTGGTAAGCGTTGGATTACGTGGTTCTATCGCTATGCTCCGGGTGGTGCTGTGACTCCGACGCCCGTGACACCTGCACCAACAACACCTGCACCGACGACTCCCGAACCGACTACACCTGCACCGACCGAGCCGCCTGTGACATCGACACCGGAACCCACCACGCCTTCGCTGGTTGTGAACGTGAACCCGGCCACCTCTACCGTCGGCCAGCCTGTTGAAGTCGCGCTCTCATTGGTGAATGTCTCAAATGTCTATGGCCTCCAGACCGAATGCGTGGTTGATCCTGCTGTTTTGACGGGTACAAGCTCTGCTGAGGGCGAAATCTTTAACAATGCCACCAGCTTTATCGTCGATAAGCAGTTCCAATCTGATGGTAAGTGGGTGGTCGCGGCCAGCCGCCTCCAGCCCAACGAACCGTTTGCTGGGAATGGTATTGCCTACAAGCTCAACTACGTCGTTGCGAACATCGGTAGCACGGCTGTGACCTGCTCGGCGCTCGCTGTCGATGCCAATGGTCAGGAAGTAGCGCTCGCTGTCATCAACGGTACATTCCATACCACCGATGTCACACCGGTTCCGACCACCGAGACACCCATCCCACCAACCGAAGAGACACCCGTTCCGCCTACCGAAACACCTGTCACCCCGACTGAAGAAACCCCGGTTGTGACGGAAACAGTTATGCCTCCGTCTGAATTGGGCATCATTACGGGTGTAGTTGCCTATCAGAACCATCCTGATAATGCCAATATCACGGTTCAATTGGTGACTAGCGAGAGCGTCGTAGCCTCAGTTATCACCGGTCCGGATGGTGCCTTCAACTTCTTGGATGTGCCGGTAGGAACCTATGGTGTAACCGCAGTTGGCTCGCATCACCTCCGTATAGGCAAAGTTGTTACAGTCTCTGCCAATGGCGAGGTCGTGGAAGTGGCTCAGTTAACCCTCCCCGGCGGTGATACCGATGATAACGGCACCATTGACTTGGTTGATGCCGGTTTGATCGGCGCAAACTTCGGTCAGCCTGTTAATCCAGCGCCCGAAGCCGCCGACATTAACTTGGATGGCATCATCAACATTCGGGATTTGGCGATCATCGGCGGTAACTTTGGCCTCACAGCGCCAATCATAATCCAGTGATAGTTATGTAACTGAAGTACCTATGGAGGGGTGGATCGCGGCCACCCCTCCATATCATCAAACCAACCGGGTTGTATTCAGGAGGATACAAATAATGAAGCAAGTATCACGTATCACATCATTCTTCTTTGTTGTGCTGTTGTTCCTACAAGTGTTTTCGCTCGCTGCACAGGATCAAGCCCAGCCTCCCGCGCTTCAGATAACCGCTGATGCGCTCGAAGCAGTCGCTGGTCAGACCATTTCAGTCACGGTGAGTGTGACCGGTGCAGTAGAAGTCTACGGCGGGAGTTTCAAACTCGCCTACGACCCTCAAGCTTTTGAAGTCCTTCAAACCGAAAATAAGCCCGTCGTTCCCGGTGCATTTTTTGCCGGCGAACCCGGTTTTGCCCTCCGGAATGCTGTAGATCTTTCCGCCGGTACGATTGAATATGCGCTCACCCTCATGCAGCCTGCGCTGCCGGTTAGTGGTGATGGCGTATTAGGCACGATCACCTTGCGCGCCCTCAAAGATGCACCGGTCACGGTTGCAGCGATGAACGCCAGCTTTGTTGCGCCAGAATTCACCGAAGTAGACGGTCGCTTGGTTGCCCAACGTGTAAATCAAGTCGCGGCCAGCATCGATAGTGCCCAAAATGTCGAGTTGGCCACCAATGCGCTGGCAGCTTCCAATGGCGCTTCGGTGAGTGTTGCCTCTGCTGGTCAAGAGTCCGCGCCGGTGACCGATCCTGCCGTTGTTGGCATGTTTAGCAGCCCGCAGTTGAACGACCCTAATGCTGGACACAACACTGGCCATCAGGCCGGATCAGAATCAGCTATTGCGCTTGAGTCTGTTCGCCAGACCGATAACGTCGTCTCCATCGCTGCGGTTCTTTTCTTGGTCTTTGGTATCGTTTTGCTCACCTTGAGTGTGGGCATGTATTCACGCATGCGGGTTCACTATACCCTTGCCGGAGATCGGCGCTAAGGAGTAAACGTCATGCGACGCATTCCATCGTATTTGGTGGTGATGATTTGTGGTCTCTTCTTCGTCTCAGCCGGTCTAGCGATCATCGCTGCTGATGGAGAAGAGAATCTCGCACCGCCTGCCGACTCCGTTCCGCTGCAAGTTGAACCGACGGTGACGCCAGAAGTGTCGCTGGTCGAGCCTGTTATACCAGCAGCCGAATCACAGCCTGTGCAAGAACAACCCGTCATTGTCGAGCCTTCACCGATCATTGTGGAACCTGTCATTCCCACATCAGTGCCAGTGAATGAATCTCAGCAGGAACAAGCTGTCGTGCCAGAACAATCGCCTCCCATAACGATTGATACATCCTTGACGCCTGAATTTGTTCTGGAACAACCGGTTGTTGTTCCGACTGCTGTGTCAGATGCGCCTTCAACTGTCGAAGTCTTGGGGACTCTCCCGCCGCCGTCGGATGGTGTGCCACAGAGTATCGAACCGCTGGTGCCAACAACCGCGTCAGTTTCATCTTCAACCGACGTCATGCAGCCCATTTTGGCGCATATCACGGGGCAGGTTTTAGCGCCCCTGCGTGCTGACTCATCTGGGATTGTGATCATGTTGACATTGCCCGATGGCACAGCCTTGCAAACGACAACCGATAGCAGCGGAAGCTTCAGCTTCCCCAACCTCCAACCGGGCACTTATCGGGTAGATGCTGGCACGGCTGGATTCCTCACGGCGCAGGCTACCCTGAACTTGTCAGAAGGGCAGGTACTGACCTTATCACCGGCTACTCTCGTCGCTGGCGATACCAATTTTGATAACATAATCGACCTTACCGATGCGGCGCTCATTGCGGCTAACTTCGATACCCAATCTAATCTGGCCGGGGCTGACCTCAATCGTGATGGTGTAATCGACATCTTGGATCTGACTGCCATTGGAGCGTTCTTCGGTCTTTCTGGCCCGGTGAACTGGCAGTCCTCCTGAACTGAAAATCCCTGTGTGTCCTCCTGGACGTTGTAGGAGTGGGGCCGCGAACCCACTCCTGCTTTTGTTTCTGCTTACGACTCGAACGAAGGCTTCAAACTCAAATGCTGGGCGATCTTATTCACCCATGTGCTGATCGCATACCAATCGCGGTAATCGCCGTTAAAGTGTTGCTTCAACTCATTCCCGTCATACCGCAATCCCAGCAGCCATCGTTCATTCCAATTGATATGATCCAGTTTCATCTTCCCCGCGAATGGTTGCACCTCACGGATATGCAGCGCTTCAACCGTTGGTGTATGGACATAATTCTTCATCACATGCTCATACCCATCCGTTTCCAGTACACGGATGCAGGTGATGAACATATAAGTGATCTTGGTTGCAATCTCAGCCTTAAACCGGTCCAAAAATTGCAGCATACTCGTCAACCAGATTGCCTCATGAATGGCCGTCCCCAGAATAATCACATCATACGAGCTGATATCCTGAATATCTTCAACCTTTGCACACTCCACTTCTGCGGCATAAGCCTTGAAGAGATTGCTGATGAATTGTGCGATCTCACCCGTAGATCCGTGAACGCTTGCATATGCGACCAGAATTTTCATGCTGTATCCTTCAAGTTGTTTGACTCTCATCGGCTGAATATACCATAGCTTCCTACCACGGGCTACCGGCTTACCACCCAAACGAGGTAATAGTTGTTACGCCCCTTCAGTGACAATCATCCCCGTTTTTTGACAACCCATTAACCCCGCCTTAAAATTTGCCTAACATCGAAAACGTCTATCGTTCTCGATAGCTGAAGGTTTCTTGCCGACAGCATAAATTAAAAAGGAGATATTTTTATGAAAGAGTACCTATCGGATCAACTGAGGAACGTGGCCTTCGTGGGCCATCAGGGCGCCGGTAAGACGACACTCGTGGAAGCCCTGCTCTACAATACCGGCGCCATTAATCGTATGGGCAGGGTAGAGGAGAAGAACACGGTCTCCGACTGGGACGAAGATGAAAAAGAACGGGGCGTTTCGCTCTCCACCTCCTTAATCCCCATTGAATTTGAAGACACAAAAATCAATATCTTGGATGCGCCGGGTATGACGGACTTTCAAGGTGAAATCAAGAACGCCATTCGGGTGGCCGATTCGGTTATCGTGGTCGTAGATGCCGTTTCTGGCGTCGAGGTCGGCACCGAATTGGCATGGGAATATGCCGAAGTCTATCAGCAGCCCATCATTGTTACTATCAATAAACTGGATCGTGAAAATGCTGACTATCAGCGTACCCTTGATAGTCTCAAACAGAGCTTCCCCGACTATAAATTTATCCCCGTTATGATCCCCATCGGTGAAGAAGTCGACTTCCGTGGTGTGGTCAATCTCCTGACCATGAAAGCCTATTTTGACAGCGGTAAAGATCGTTCGGAAATGCCTGACGATATTAAGGATGCCGCCGAAGCCGCTCGTACAGTTTTGGTAGAAGCCGCTGCCGAAGCCGACGATGCCTACATCGAGAAATACTTTAATGAAGGCAATCTGACGAATGAGGAAATTCGCGACGGGATGCGCAAAGCTGCCCGTGACGCATATCTGAAGACAGTGCCCGTCTTTGTCACTTCAGGTGCCAAGAACGTCGGCACAATCCCCTTACTCGAAGCGCTCGTAGTCTACGTGTCGCCCCCCACACAGCGCCGTGTTCAGGTTTTGAATGCCGCTGGTGAAAAAGAATTTCTCACCGCCCCTCAGAGTGACGATGGCCCGCTCGCTGCCTACGTTTTCAAAACCACCAACGACCGCTTTGTCGGCACGTTAAATTATTTCCGCATCTTCTCCGGTTCAGTCCGTTCTGACGGTAAATACTTCAACAGCGTTCGTAATGTCGAAGAACGCTTCAACAGTATGATGGTCATGCGCGGCAAGGATCAAATCCCCATGACCGTATTACATGTTGGGGATATGGGCGTCGTTGCCAAGCTCAACGATACCAAAACAGGCGATACCTTCAGTGGCCGTACTGAAAACTTGCGCGTCACCAAGCCCGATTTTCCCGACCCGCTCTTCGCCGTTGCTGTCTCGCCCAAAACACAGGCCGACAGCGCCAAAATGGGAACCATCCTCACCAACTTGGCCCAGTCCGATCCCACACTCCGTTGGCGGCAGGATGCGGATGTCAAGCAAACAATCGTCGAAGGGATGGGCGAAGCCCACGTTAACCTTGCCATCAGCCGCGCCGCCAAATTGGGCGTAGGTATGGATATTGGCATCCCCAAGGTTCCCTACAAGGAAACCATCACCCGTCAGGGATCGGATTTTTATCGTCACAAGAAGCAAAGTGGCGGGGCAGGGCAGTTCGGTGAAGTTCACCTCCGCTTAGAACCGAATCCCGGTGGTGGATTTACCTACGAAACCCAGATCGTCGGGGGTGTTATTTCAGCGAGCTTTATCCCCTCCATCGAAAAAGGTATTCACTCCGTTCTTGGCGAAGGGGTAATCGCGGGTTTCCCGATTGTCGATGTCAAAGCCGTCGTCTTTGACGGTAAAGAACACCCCGTCGATTCAAAAGACATCGCCTTCCAGATTGCCGGCCGCGAAGCCTTCAAGAAAGTGTTTGAGGATTCCGGCCCGGTGCTCATGGAACCCATCATGGAAGTTCAAATAACCGTACCCGAGGCAGTCATGGGGGATGTCATGGGTGATCTCAACACACGGCGTGGACGGGTTCAAGGTATGGATACCGAGGGACACAAAGGTGTTATTACGGCACAGGTTCCCTACAGCGAAATGATGCGTTACGGCAATGTCCTCCGTTCGATCACCGCTGCCCGGGGTGTCTATACCATGAAGTTCAGCCACTACGAACAGGTTCCGGCGCAAATCGCACAACCCATCATCAACGCCCACAAGGCGTCTCATGCCACGCCTGCCTGATCGCTAGCATTCTCCAAAAGAATCAAAGCCCCGACTCCGGTTGGGGCTTTTCATTCTTCGCTCACATCTTCGCTTAAAATAGCTTCAGCTTCTTCGAAATCAGCCTCGCTCACCAGCACCTCGACTGCGCCGTGCAATCCTGCACTGATCCCGGTGATCTTACCGTAGGTGTCTTCCCGAATCTGAGTCTGAATGCCGTTGTTTTGCAGCCGGCCCGCCACAATGTACGCTTCTGCCGGACTTCCGGCAGTATAAATCACGACCCATGGTTGGACTGAACGACCTTCATTATCTTCTCGCATGGTTACACCTCTCTTAAACAATCCACCGCTAAATGAAAATGCCCCATCAACCTGACAGAGCATTTTCATCGGCTTCAGTGATTAATTCAGGTTCGGCACTGGCTCATCGATTTCCGGCGCAGGCCCTCGACCGACGATCTCATACACCTTGCTTCCTTCTACGATCTCGTTTTCCAGTAGCTCTTTTGCCAGCAAGTCCAACTTGCTCTGGTTCTCTCGCAGCAAATTGAGCGTGTGTGCATAAGCGTCATCCACGATTCGCCGCACTTCCGCGTCGATCCGTCCCGCCGTTGCCTCGCTGTAATTACGTCCCTGTGACAGTGAGTAACCGAGGAATGGCTGCCGGTCATTATCGCCGAAGTTCAGCGGCCCGATCGTCTCGCTCATCCCGAATTCAGCTACCATCCGGTGCGCCATATCCGTCACCCGTCGCAGATCGCTTGATGCCCCTGTGGTTATCTCGCCAATCGCCACTTCTTCTGCCGCCCGTCCGCCCAGCAGCACATGCAGTTGAGCCACCAGAAACTCTTTCGAGTAATTTCGCCGGTCATCATCTGGCAGCGAAGCTGTCACACCCAGCGCTTGTCCGCGCGGCACAATCGTGACCTTAAAAACGGGGTTAGCGTTCGGTGTCAGTGCCCCGACCAGCGCATGTCCGGCCTCATGATACGCCACCACCTTACGCTCTTGCTCATTAGAAAGTGGCGGGCTTTCCGTCCCCAGCACAATTCGGTCAAACGCGTCAAGAAAATCGCGTTGGCTGATTCGCTTGGCATTCCGGCGTGCTGCGTTCAATGCCGCTTCATTCGCTAGGTTCGAAAGATCAGCGCCCGAAAAACCAATGGTCGCCTTCGACAAATCCGTGATATTCACATCAGCATCCAGCGGTTTACCTTTGGTGTGAATCTTCAAAATATTCTCGCGTCCGGTGCGGTCGGGCAGCCCTACCGTCACCTGACGGTCAAACCGTCCGGGGCGCAGCAATGCCGGGTCAAGTACATCCGGTCGGTTCGTCGCCGCCATCACGATCACGCTTTCCGTCTGGTCAAATCCATCCATCTCCGACAGCAGTTGGTTCAGCGTCTGCTCGCGTTCATCGTTACCGCCGCCGAGTCCTGTACCACGTTGGCGGCCAACCGCGTCGATTTCATCAATGAACACAATGCTCGGTGCCGCGTCTTTTGCCTTCTTGAACAAATCACGCACCCGGCTCGCGCCCACACCCACGAACATTTCTACGAACTCGGAAGCCGAAATGCTGAAGAACGCCACGCTGGCTTCACCGGCCACCGCCCGCGCCATGAGTGTCTTACCCGTACCGGGCGGGCCGACCAGCAGCACACCACGCGGAATACGCGCCCCTAACGCAATGTACTTGTCGGGTTCTTTCAAGAAATCGACGATCTCAACCAATTCCTTCTTCGCCGCATCTTGTCCCGCCACATCCGCGAACGTCACCTGTGGCCGTTCCACTGTATATTCGCGTGCCTGCGTCCGCCCGAACCCGAAGATGTTACCCGCTTGTCCTTGTGCCCGTCGCGCCGACCAGATGAAAAAGCCTAGGATCAGCAGGAATGGCGCAAAGTTCAGCAGAATTAGAAGTAATGGAGATTGCTCGTTACTCTGCGAGTTAACAGTCACACCCTTTTCTGTCAGGAGCGGCGCGAGAGTCGGGTCTTCAATCGGCAGCAGCGTCGTCACAAATCGGTTGGACTGTACCTGATTCACACCCTCCAATAACAGCCGGTCACCGTCTGGTGGATATTTCGTGCTGGCTGTAAAGGTTCCGCGCGCTTGTGCGCCTTGGAACGTCACCGTTTCCACGCGTCCTGCGTCGACTTGTTCCTTAAAGAAAGAATAAGGCACAGTGATTGGCTGGTCGCCCGTCGCGAAGCTCACCATATCCTGTACCCGTGAAAATGCCCAGATAATCAACACAACCCATACCAGCGGCCATACCCACCGTGGAATACGGAACGGTGGTCCGCCGGGTGGTTGATTATTAGGTTGCTTATCGTTTCCTGGAGGTTGCACTTTTTTACCCCTCGGTTGTAATCTCGGTTAACGCTTGTAGCATATGCTGCCCGTGTTAGAACTACATGAGCAGAATGTCATTTTGGTGTTACATTCCGGTCAATCCCCCAACTTTATGGGGGAATCTTGATTTGCTTTTCACTAACCTGTGCTATAAGCTGTAAGAAACGGCCTTGTGTATGTGTGTCGGAGTGTTTCATGCCAACCAATTTTCAGAATGACGCGCAAAGTCCCGATGAAATGACCATTCCATCACGCCTCGCCCCGGCCGATTCTGAATCTCCGGTTGAGTTGACTCGTCCCTTCGCCTCATCTCGCCCCATCTCCACCGCCCCTTGGCTCTTGCAGCAGCATTACAATGGACGCATCAACCTCACCGACGAACTCACCTTGCGTTATCCGTCGCTCCCCTTGCTCACCATTGTTAAGTTGCGTAAAGGTAAGGGGATGGAGCAGCCTGCGCTCGCCTCGCTCTCCGCGCCCGATGGCACAGCGTCCCTCTTGGTCGAAGCGCAGCCCGGTTCTCGTATTGTCGACTTCGCCTACACCTTCGGTTCGATGCTCACCATGCGCTTCCGTCTGAGTGATCTCAGCCACATGGATTGCACCCACTGGCTCGAACTCATCCGCCGTGATCAAGATGGTGTCGCCTTCCTCTGGGGGAAGTCCCGCTGGGAAAAAGATTACCTCATTTGCACCATCCGCCGCCAGTTTGTTTCCCTCTACGCCTTCTCATCTCAAGGGTTCGAATCCGGCGTTCGGCTCACTCACGATGCCAAAGGCCAGCTTCACGACTGGCT
>JAFLCH010000073.1:0-8503 GCA_017303775.1 Anaerolineae bacterium
GAACACGGCTTAACCGATCTCAAGCATCAAGTTCCCGATGCCGTCTTCAAGGGCAGCGAAGACATGCAGGTGGGTTTCTTGCAGTCGCTCTTCACTGCCGATGGCAGTTTTCAGGATGGTGGCGAAAAGGGTGGCAGTATCCGTTTGGCCGCCAACGCCCTCGAACTCTTGGAAGGCGTGCAGCAGCTTTTGTTGAACTTCGGTATTGCCAGCCGCATTTATCGCAACCGTCGCGAAGCTGGTTACCGTCAACTGCCGGATAGCAGCCGCCAGCCCAAGGCCTATTGGTGCGAAGCCCAGCACGAACTCGTCATCACCAAACAAAACATGAGCGTTTTTGCCCATGACATCCGCTTCCTCTCCGTGGATAAGCAGCAGGCTTTAGAAGATTATATTGCCCATGCCAAACGCGGCCCCTACGCCGAATATTTCACCGCCACCGTCGAAAGCATCACGCCCGATGGCATCGAAGATGTCTTCGACCTCACCGAACCCCTCACACATGCCTTTGTCGGCAACGGCCTCGTCGTTCATAACTGCGGCGAGCAGGGCTTACCGGCCTTCGGTGTTTGCAACTTGGGGGCGATCAATCTCGCCAAGTTCTATGACGAATCCACCCATGACGTGAACTGGAGCGATCTTGACCGCACCGCCCGTTATGCCACGCGCTTCCTCGATAATGTCATCGACAGCACACCCTATTTCTTCGAGGAAAACGAGCGCCAGCAGTTGAGCGAACGCCGCGTCGGCTTGAACAATATGGGTCTGGCCGAACTCATGATCAAGCTCGGCATCCGTTACGGCAGTGACGAATCCGTTGCCTTCATCGATAAGCTCTATGGCTTCTTGGCGCGTTCCATCTACGAAACATCCATCGAATTGGCTGAAGAAAAAGGCGCGTTCCCGCAGTTCCACGCCGACAAGTTCCTCCAGAGTGGCTACATGCAGTCCATGCCGGAAGACATTCAGGAGAAAGTGCGCAAGCATGGCATCCGCAATGTCACGCTGACGACTCAAGCCCCCACTGGCACAACCGGCACCATGGTTAACACCTCCACCGGCATCGAACCCTTCTTCTCGTGGGTCTACTATCGCAAGAGCCGCTTAGGCCTTCATGAAGAACAGGTTCCGCTCGTCAAAGAATGGTTCGAAGCGCACCCCGGTCAGACCGAACTGCCCGACTATTTCGTCACGGCGATGGATCTCAGCCCCGAAGAGCACATCAAGGTGCAGGCCGCCATCCAGCGTTGGGTCGACAGCAGCATCAGCAAGACCTGCAACGTCCCCAACGAATACACCGTTGAAGAAGTGAGCGACCTCTACAAATATATGTACGAACTCGGCTGCAAAGGCGGCACGATTTACCGCGATGGCAGCCGTGATGAACAGGTGCTCATGCTCAAGGGCGACGAACGCGCCGAGAACGAGATGGCCAAACTCAAGTCGGCTGAAAAGCCTGCCGAACCGCAGCCCTCAGCCCCCATCTCGCAGGTCGCCACGCCCCATCATGTTTACCCGCGCCCCAAGCGCCTTTCCGGTGTTACCGTCAGCCGCAAGACGCCCTTCGGCACGGCTTTCATCACCATGAACAGCGACGACCTGAACAATCCCTTCGAGGTCTTCATCACCATCGGTAAGGCTGGCAGTGACATTCAAGCCGATGCCGAAGGTCTCGGTCGCATGATCTCCTTGCAGCTTCGGACGACGGCTCCCCAGAACCGCATGGAAATGCTCCGCCTGATCGTCGATCAAATTCAAGGCATCGGCGGTTCGCGCTCCGTTGGCTTAGGGCCGCAGCGTGTCATCTCCCTGCCGGATGCCGTGGCCGGTGCGCTGGTCGATCATTACCTCACGCCCATCGAACAGTTGCAGCAGTTGAACCTGCCCATCGGCAACGGGAATGGCAATGGTCATGCGCACACCCCCGTCACCATCCAGCCCATCACCATCGAGGACGCCGCGCCGCCCGCCAATGGTCAAACCGGCAAGAACGCCTACAAAACGCGCGCCGATATTTGCCCCAACTGCGGCACGGTCAGCCTCATCCGCGTGGAAGGCTGCGAAAAGTGTGAAACCTGCGGTTACAGCCGCTGCTAGTAAGTAATAAAAAGGGACGATTAACTGATCGTCCCTTTTAAATCCTGCCTAAATATCTAGCTTTTACTTAATGTGCTTCTTTTAAGAGATTTATTGCTATAGAAAGTTCGAGGCATTAGCCAAGACTTTCCTAGTTGTATTTTTTGCATCTTTATGGAGGTGGAATATGTAAACCTAAGATGTACATATTTGTCGGGATGCTTTTGAGCGTTGTAGATTAGCCCAAGTCAAATCATAAGGAGAAAGATAATGGCTCCCAAAACGATAGGAAAGCCCGGCGAAAAATCACCTTCGTCGGGGCAAGCTGTCCCAGTGGATAACAAGGGACGCGTTGGTGGTAATGAAGTGACTGTAGTGAAGGATAAACCTTTGCCACCCACCCCTAAACCGGGTCAGCACTATGTGATGGTTGATCCTACCAAGAACAAGTCTGGTAAAGGCTGATGGTGAGTGGGGAAGAAGCACCATTACGGTTGCCGCCGTAATAATTCAAGGCGCTTCTTCCCTCACATCGGATAGGTAACAGCATACCACTTATGTGCTTTATTGCACAATCGGGATTCCGAAAATTGGTGTACTTGTAAATGACATCAGTGTTCAATCGTTTGTCTACTCCCCATCTGGAGGGGAGTTCAGATTTGTAACACTACACCTTGACTTTTATGAACTTTTGTTCTAAAATAGAGTCTCTACTGACTCCACATCCATGAGGCTCGTCATGTCCGCAACCACCCGCTTCACTCTCAATACATCACCCATTTTTGTGGCGGATATGGCGGCATTGGCGGCGCACCTCGGCGGCAGTTCTCTCGCTCCCCGCACAGCCCCATGCTTTGTCGGCGGCAATCTCGCTTCTTCCCGCTGTCATTGCCGCATGGCGGCAGCCAACACCGTATTTCCCGCAGCCAATAGCGCCAACCACCCGTCTTCCCGCCGTCAATCGCCACAAACGCGCGCCCTCTACGCTCGTTCCCGCCGCCAATAACGGCGGATCATCACATCGCATGCTGGATACCCATTTTCCGCTTCGCATGTGTATATACATCACCGTTGTCTGGTTGTATACTTATCCATTCATATAATGTGACGGTTCAAATAGGAATAAGGCATGTTCAATGAATTTATGTCCGGTGACCCTGACTTCTGGCGGGAACCGGATTTTCTGCTGGTCGACTTGGTTTCCGGTTTCGTCAATAAAGGGGGGATGGAACTGGGGATTACGCTCTTTATCAAAGGACTCGTGGTCACCGGCACGCTCACCAGCGAACAGGAATACCTCAAGGCCATCAGCGGCATGTTCGCCACACAGGCCAAGAAGTCGCTCGTAAACCCCACCAAACAGGAGATCAAGAATACCGAAGAAGTGTTCGACTTCACCGGACTCGCCGAAGATGTTGACCTGACCGAACTCTACGGTCAGCGTGATGATGAATTCGAAGACGAACCTGAACCGGAAAAAGAACCTGAAGAGAAGCTCAAAGACTTCGAGCCGGAAGATGATGAGCGCGGCACACCCGCCATCCGTCACTTGCACCTCAAAGATCCCGTCATCATTCAGCCCCAACCCGCCGTCAGCTTCATGCACAGTCAGGTTTCTGTGCTGCGCATCAAACTGACGTCCATTGATGGCTGGATGGTCGGCAAAGTGACCGTCGATGATGATATGACCGATTTTCCGCCGCCTGACCCCCATGAAATCCGGCATTAATCAGGCGCTGCGGAAGTAATGCCCAACCCATGATTCTTTCGCTGCTGCGTTCGCTCACTCGTGCTGTACGGCTCAAGCGCATCATCCTGCTCGCAATGGTTTTGTGGCTGTGGGTGGTTTTCGTCTTGCTCATCGTCATCGACGCCTACGGGCGGGTAGATCGCGCGCAGGCGTCGGATGTCATTATTGTGCTAGGGGCTGGGCTGCGACGGGACAACACGCCGGGGCCGGCCCTCACCCGCCGCGCGGCGCACGCCGCTGAACTCTGGCACGCCGGCTACGCACCCAATATCATCTGCGCCGGAGGCAAACCCGGCAACCGCAACCGCACCCGCAGCGAAGCCGACGCCTGCTCCGAACTCCTGCAAGCGGATGGCATCCCCGCCTCGGCCATCCTCCTCGAAGACACCAGCCGCAGCACCGAAGAGAATGCCATGCAAACCCGCTTGATTATGCAGTCGCGCGGCTACCAGACCGCCATCATCGTCAGCGATGGCTTTCATCTGTTTCGCGCTTTCCGCCTTTTCCGCAACGAAGGACTCGTCATCTTCCCCAGCCCGACCCCCGTTCAACCCACTACCACTGAATACCTGACCTTTTTAGGGCGCGAAGTCGTCGCTTACCACTGGCAGTTGTTCAAAGAAGCCTTCAATCTACCCATCACCTACGTTCAGAGCATTTAACCAACCCGTTGGTTGTCCGTAGGCCAGCCGGATTACAAATGACATATCAGCCCGATTCACTTTGTCCTATAATGAGGGTAGATATTCTTTCAGAGAAATAGAGGGGCATGATGCGCCGCTTTAGCCTGTTTCTTTTGATGACACTTTTATGCGTTTTATCCGCCTCCACCATCACCGCGCAGCAAACCGTTGAACCGGTAGCGACCCTGCGCGTTGTAGATTCGGTGCCGTTCACCGGACAGGAATTGAACGGCACCGAACCCGTTGTTCTCTACCTCAACCAATCCTTGGACTGCGGCACTGCAAGCGCAGCCTTTTCCATTACGCCGGCACTGTCGGGTTCGGTCACGTGTGATGAGGCGGGTTCGTCCATCACCTTCACCCCCGAACAACCCTATGAACGCGCCACCCGCTACACCGTTACCTTGGGCATGAGTTTGCGTGGGCAGGATGGCGCGGCCTTCGCCGAACCCTATGTGTTGGAAGTCGAGAGTATCGGCAATCTGTTGGTGTCGAACGTGCTCCCGGCGGATGGCAGCACTGAAATTGCGGTTGACGCGGCCATCACCGTCATCTTCAACCGCCCCGTTGTGCCGTTGGTCAGCGCCGAAGAAGCAGCCGCTCTTCCCGCTCCCATCACACTTACCCCCGCTGTCGAAGGGCGTGGCGAATGGATCAACACCTCGATCTACGTTTTCCGCCCCGACCCCGCGCTCGCTGGTGGCACGCAGTACACCGTCACCGCGCAGGATGGGCTGCAAGCTCAGGATGGTTCGACTTTGGTTGGCGGTTTTAGCTGGTCATTCACAACCGTATCCCCGGCCATCGTTGAAGTCTCGCCACAGGTTAGTGAAACCGATGTCCGCTTGGATCGTGCGATTCAGGTGCGTTTCAACCAGCCGATGGATCGAGCCAGCGCGGAAGCGCGTTTCTATTTACGTCCAACTGGGCAGTCGGATGGCTCGGTTGCCGGTGCGTTTGAATGGGCTGAAGACGGAGCCGGTTTCCAATTCCAGCCGGAATCGCCGCTGCTCATCAACACCGTTTACGACGTGGGTGTTCAGTCCGGTGTGCTCACCTTGCAAGGCGCGACATCGCTGCCCGACAGCGCTGCGTGGAATTTCGCGACGGTGTCGCTGCCGGGGATCATTAGCACCAGCCCGCGCGATGGCGAACGGGAAGTATACCCTTATGGCAGCTTAACCCTGTACTTCGCCTCCCCCATGCAAATCGACACGCTGAGTGACAAAATCACGATTGACCCGAAGCCGTGGCGTGACCCCGACTTCTACTACAGTGAATACGACAACAGCTATAACCTCAGCTTCCCGGTCGAACCGAGTACTGATTACACCATCACCCTCGGCGCGGGCATGAGTGACATCTACGGCAACCGCATCAGCGAAGATCGGGTGATCCGCTACTCGACCGCAGCCTACGAACCAACCTTTATGCTGCAAGTGCCGGGTGAAGTTGGGTTTTACAATGCGGACGCACCCCAAACGCGCCTCTATCTGATCCATCGCAACATCAGCGAGTTGGATTTACAACTCTATCAGGTACAAACCGATGCTTTCGCCCGTGCTTTGGCTCTCAACAGCTACAGCCCCAGCTATGACTACTTCGCTGATCCGGCTGATCTCCTGCGCGAGTGGCAGCTTCCCGTCGTTTCCGAACTCAACCAGCAGCGTTATGAGCTGCTTGAATTTGGTGATGATCTGGCTGGCGCAGCCGTTGCTTGCCCGGATGCACCCCCCAGCCGCTTGAAGGTTGGCGACATCGCCATCGTCATCAGCGGGCCGGAAGCGGTTCGCGCGCGTGCCACGGCGCCGGATGGAGAAGTGATCGACCAACTCTACCGCGACTACCAACTGCCCATCGTGGGTGGGCCGCTGTGCGCGGATAGCATCCTCTGGTGGCAGGTGGAACTCCGCGATGACCGGACAGCATGGGTGGCCGAAGCCATCAAGACCGATGGACAGGACGAATACCTGCTCGATGTGCGGATTGCGGGACAGTCAACCCCTGTGACTCTGACGGGTGAGGGTGGTGCGCTGCGTCCGGGTATTTACCTCTTGAAAGCTTCATCCCCCGAAACATCACAACTGGGGCAGCAGGCTTACGGGCATTTCCTTATCGTCGGGAACGTCAACCTGACCATGAAAACTTCGGTTGACGAAGTGCTGGTCTGGGCGACCAATACCCAGACTGGTTTACCCGTTCCGAATGCCGACATCACCATCTATGGCAGTAACTTCAACGGCCTGAACACAGGCACAACCGACGAAAACGGTCTGGCCCGGATTCCGATCCCGTCCCTGACTGATTTATATCAATCGTTGTTTGCGCTCTATCAGACTGATAGCGAATTCGGGATGGGTTTTATCGGTTGGTCGGATGGCATCGAACCCTACCAATTCGGTCAGAATTACAACTTCTATCCTGAGCGTTACCGGGCGTATATCTACACGGATCGCCCGCTTTACCGGCCTGACCAACCGGTCTACTTCCGCGGGATTGTGCGGCTGCAAGACGATGTCTCCTACACACCGCCGGATATGACCGAAATTCCGGTGCGGGTGACTGATCCCAACGGAGAACTGGTATTCGAGACCGTAGTTCCCATGACGGCCTATGGCAGCTTCAGCGGGCAGTTTGATCTAGCGGATGATACGCCGCTAGGTTACTACCTGCTTCAGGCCACACTACCCAGCGAAAATCCGGAGAGTTACTATCAGTCGAGCGGAACCCTGACCTTCGGGGTAGCGGAATACCGGCTGCCTGAATTTCAGGTTGATGTCACACCCTCGTCCGCGCAGGTTGTACAGGGAGATACCATCGAAGTTACCATCGACAGCCGCTACTTCTTCGGCGGCTTGGTGACCAACGCCAAAGTGGACTATACCGTTGTTTCAAATCCCTACTACTTCCAATTTGAAGGCAACGGTTACTATGACTTTGAGGACATCAATTACGACGAAGGACCGAGCGCCTTTTACGGGGGCGGGGGCGAGTCGATTGCCAGCGGTTCCGGTGTAACTGATGGGCAGGGTAAACTGGTCATCGAGATTCCTGCGGCGCTGGAAGACAGCACCCAGAGTCAGGAATTTACGGTTGAAGCCACCGTCACCGACGAGAGCCAGCAGGTGGTCGCCGGACGTGTGCAGGTGGTTGTGCATAAGGGCGAAGTCTATATTGGCGCACGCCCCGAAGTCTACGTGAGCACAGCCGGCACCGAAACGACCGTGAACCTGATTGCGGTGGATTGGCAAAGCGCCGGTGTTGCTGACCAAGCGATTGCCGTCGAGGTTGTGGAACGCCGTTGGTCGAATGTGCAGGAGCAGGATGAACTGGGGCGTACCACATGGACGTGGCAGGTTGAAGAAATTCCAGTCACCACCGGCAGTGTGACCACCGACAGCAGCGGTAAGGCCGTGTTCACTTTCACGCCGGAGCATGGTGGTATCTATAAAGTCAAAATCAACAGCCGTGATGCCCGTGGAAACGAAATCATTGCGGCGACCAGCCTGTGGGTAGCCGGTGATGAATTTGTATCGTGGCGTCAGCAGAACAGCAACCGGATCGACCTCGTCGCAGATAAACAGGATTATGTTGTGGGCGAAACAGCGGAAATCCTCATCACTTCGCCGTTTCAGGGCAGCGCGCAAGCGTTGGTGACAGTCGAGCGTGGGAGCGTCCTCAGTGTCGAGCGGATCACGCTGGACACGAATTCGACCATCTACCGCATCCCCATCACAGCGGACTTCGCGCCGAATGTGTTCGTCAACGTGATGCTGGTCAAAGGTGTGGACGAGAACAATCCGGTTGCCGGATTCCGCGCCGGGATGCTGCAATTGTCTGTCGATAACAATCAGAAGGCTATCACAATCGCCATTACGCCTGACCGCGAACAGGTTGGCCCGCGTGAAACCGTCACTTATAACGTCACGACCACCGACTACGCGGGGAATCCGGTACAAGCCGAAGTTGGAGTCGGGCTGACTGACCTCGCCTC
>JAFLCH010000073.1:8603-16065 GCA_017303775.1 Anaerolineae bacterium
GCGATTGTGAATAACAATACCGGCGAGGAGATGCCGGTCGAGGTAGCGGTGGCCGGGACAGGCATCACCTTCAGCAGTCAAACAGAGCAGCAGTTCGTTATCCCCAGCGGCGGGCGGCAGCGGGTTGAATGGGTAGGGACGGCACAGGATGTCCCGACGATTGATTTGACATTCTTCGTGAACGGTGCGGACGGTGCGTTTACGGACGCCAGCAAGCCACCGTTAGGGCAGGGTGATAACCAACTGCTGCCAGTTTATAAGTATGAAGTACCGGAGGTCGTGGGTACGGCTGGTGTACTTCGTGAAAGCGGTTCAGTCACCGAAGCGATTGTGCTGCCGAAACGCTTCGAGGTCACTGAGGGTGAACTCAGCGTTTCGCTCGACCCATCGTTGGCTGCGACCACGATTGATGGGTTGGAATTTCTGGAAAACTTCCCACACCAATGTATCGAACAAACGGTGAGCCGCTTCCTGCCTAACATCATGACCTACCGCGCGCTCGATCAATTGGGCGTGGCTGACGCGGAGCTGCGAACGGGTCTTGATACGGCGGTGAACTTCGCCTTGCAGCGGTTATATGCCCAGCAGAAAGCGGACGGCGGTTGGGGTTGGTTTGTGCAAGATAGCAGCAACTCGTTGACAACATCTTATGCCTTGATCGGATTGGCAGAAGCGCGCAACGCAGGCTTTGCCGTATCCGATAATGTGATTGCGAACGCGCAGAATTACCTGCGAACCACATTTATCGTGCCGGATATGAGCCAACCGACATGGCGATTGAACCGGCAGGCCTTCACCTTGTATGCGCTGGCTCGCTCCGGGGCAGCCGATGTGAGCCGGACGGCGAATCTGTTTGAAGTGCGAGATCGGCTGGACTATTACTCCAAGGCCTTCCTCGCGCTGACCTTTAACCTGATTAATCCGGCTGATACTAGCCGGAGCGATACGCTGGTTTCCGATCTGGTGAATGGAGCCATCATCAGCGCGACCGGCGCGCATTGGCAGGAGAACGAAAGGGATTATTGGAATTGGAACAGCGATACCCGGACGACCGCGATTGTGCTGGACGCACTGGTGAAGCTGGTTCCGGATAATGAACTGCTGCCGAATGTGGTGCGCTGGTTGATGAGCGCCCGCACGGCAGATGCATGGGAGACAACGCAGGAAACCGCTTGGGCCGTCATGAGCCTAACGGATTGGATGGTGACGACGGGGGAACTGAACCCAGAGTACAGCTATTCCGTGTCGTTGAACGGCGAGGCGCTGGCAGAAGGCACAACGAGTGCTGAAACTGTCCGTGACTCGATTGATTTGCAGGTTGATGTGGCTGAACTGTTGGGAAATCAGGCCAATGAATTGGTCATCGGGCGAGATGATGGAAACGGTGTACTGTACTATACGGCACATTTGAAGAGTTATCTGCCTGTACCGGAGATCGAGCCGCTGAATCAAGGCATCATCTTGGAACGGCAGTATATGCTGCCCGGAAGCGATACGGCGGTGACCGAGGCACGTGTGGGCGACTTGTTAGATGTGCGGCTGACGATTATCGTGCCGAATGATGCTCACTATGTGGTCATTGAAGACCCGATTCCAGCAGGTACGGAAGGCGTGAACCCGAATCTGGCGACCGAACAGCAGATTGGAACGCAGCCGGGGTTGGACAGCAGCGATCCGCTGAGCACCGGATGGGGCTGGTGGTGGTTCAGCAACATCGAGTTCCGTGACCAGAAAGTGGTCCTATATGCTTCGTATCTTCCCGCGGGAACTTACGAGTACGTGTACAGCATTCGGGCTGGGATGGCCGGGACTTTTAATGTCATTCCGGCAACCGGTTATGAGTTTTACTTCCCGGAAGTTTATGGACGAAGCGCAGGCAGCATCTTCACGGTGCTGCCCGTGGAAGGGTGAATCTTTCAGAGTATAACAATGTTGATAGACGAACCATTAAGGGGCGGAATCTATTCGCCCCCATGGTATTATTAGTAAGGATTATTTAACGCGAAGCCTACCCATATTAGGTGTCGCTATGCCAGATACACTTGAAGTCATAAAAGAAGCGATAGCACTCGGCCAATATCGTCGAGCACGGAAAATTCTCCGCATTGTGTTGGATATTAGCCCGACAGCGGAGTTATGGTATTTGGCTTCCACGATTTGTGAGACCCCGGCACAAGAAATGGGGTGCTTGAAGGCTGCGTTGAAGCTTGACCGGCAGCACTTCAAAGCCCGTGAACGATATGTTGAACTCAAGCGGACGCAGAATGAAGCCATGATGCCACCTTTGATGGCTCTGGTGGATGATTTACCGATTGCAGAGTTTGCTTCGTCACCTCCTCCGATACCGGACATTTTTGCTTATAAGCGCGAACAGCAAGCCCGCTTGCGGCGGCGTTGGAATTATTTGGGCTGTGGAGGCTCGATTTTGCTCAGCCTGTCGTCAGCCTATTTTGTGCTCACGGTGATGGGGTCACCGATTCCAGCACAAATCCGGCAGTTCTTGAGCGGGGATGCGCCTGCTATACCGGAAGGGGAAATCAATTTTGGGCGGCCTACGCCAAAGCCCGGTGATGGCGCTGTGAGCCAATTGCCTGTGGACGGGACACCCGCGCCTGCGGGCGCACCCACACT
This sequence comes from Anaerolineae bacterium, assembly GCA_017303775.1. Classification (GTDB taxonomy): domain Bacteria; phylum Chloroflexota; class Anaerolineae; order Aggregatilineales; family Phototrophicaceae; genus CFX2. The sequence goes on from JAFLCH010000073.1 coordinate 11,235, forward strand.
GGAGAATTACGCTGCTGAGGCGACAGCGGGTGGATTTATCGTACAGCCGCAGAAGACTCAATCGTTGGCGTCGTCACAGCCGGTCAATGATGTGCTTGACCCCGGCTTTTCGCACGAATATTTGATGGAAGCGCGCCGTGGAGATGAGTTGTTGGTGGCGGTACAGTTTTTCTCGCCGACGGCGGCCAATGTGGCGGGGAACGTGGCAATCCTTGATCCTGATGGGTATAACGCAGGTGGGCAGTGCCAACGGGATTCGATTATGGCGGATGGTTCCGGCGCTGCGTTTATTTGTAAGGTGAATAAGCCGGGGGTTTGGCGTTTACAACTCTTCGGACGGTCTGGCGAGAGCACCGGTGTTTATATCGTATCCTACCAGCGAACTTAGGCGATTGTAGGGTTAGTGTTCAAGATGATTGATGCAGAGGCGAACCGGTTGGCTCGCCTCTTTTTGTCTAGATGGCCTAACAGTGGCTCAAGACTCTAGTTGACAGAACCCATTTATACTGTAAGCAGGAGAGAATTGGATCAAAAAAGGCTGTTCAACATGGCAGAAGCTCCATCAACCGTCAACCGATTTGGCTCTTATATCGTGTTGGAAAAACTGGGCGGCGGGGGAATGGCGGTCGTTTATCGAGCGCGGCATGAGGAAACCGGGGCAATCGTGGCTCTGAAGATTCTGCGCGCGTCGTTGATGGAACAGCCGGGAATTGTCGAGCGGTTTAAGCAAGAAGCGGTCATCGCTACTCGACTGCGCCATCCCCATATTGTTCCGGTTAACAATTACGGCGCGATCAAAGGGCGATACTATTTGGAGATGGATTATCTTTCCGGCGGAACTTTAGCTGAGCGTTTCCGGCAGCCACGAGCAATCGGTACTCTGGAAGTGATCCGGCTGCTGCGGGATGTCGCCGGGGCGTTGGATTATGCTCATAATCAGGGGGTTATTCACCGCGACCTGAAGCTGGAGAATATTCTGCTGAGTGATAAGGGCAGCGCTTCGCTGACCGATTTCAGCATCGCGCGGCTGAGTGATGGCAACCGGTTGACGGCAACCGGGTTTGTGGTGGGAACGCCGATGACAATTGCGCCGGAACAGGCTCGAGGGGACGCCAACCTTGATCATCGGGCGGATTTGTATTCATTCGCTGTGATCGCTTATGTACTGGCGGTAGGACGGTATCCGTTTAACGCGGATAACCCGCTGAGTGTGATGCATCAACATATGATGCAACCGGTGCCTGTTCCTAGCACGATTAACCGGCTGCTGCCTCAAGCACTCGATCAGGTATTGATCAAGGGGTTGGCGAAACAACCTTCGGAACGCTATCCGACAGGGGATATGTTTGTGGAAGCGTTCGCGCGGGCGCTGGGGGATTTGCCGAATACGCAAACGGTTGTTGATTTACGAACGGATACCCTCGGTAATGTGGTGAAAGTGCCGACGCCCCCTCCGGCAGATAAAGCAGATGATTGGTACGCGAAGGCAACACAGGCGAATGATCCTGATGAGGCGATTCGTTATTTGAAGCGGGCGCTGGAGATCGAGCCACTCCATTCTAAGGCGAACCGGATGTTATTCCAGTTGGAAGGGGCAACGCCAAAGGGCGCACCCCCACGACCTACAGCGGTTGAATTGAGTCCGCTGGATTTGGCTGACCTTAAGAAGGCGAATTACGCCTCGCAAAAGCGCAGCAACTGGTATTATGTTGTGTTGATTGCGGTTGTGCTGACGGTGATTTCCGGCGTGTATTTTGCGTTGAGTTTGAGCGGATCACCGATCGCGACGGACATCGCGAATTTGTTACAGGGTAAAAGGCCGGTGACTGAGATCAATGGTGTGCCGATTGCGGAGGTGCAGAACGCAGTGCTGCTGGTAGAACCGCAGGAACGCCGAACCGTGACATACGGGACGACTATTCGAGATAACATCGGTCATGGGTTCAGTTACGCTTATAGTTTTAACGCCGAAGCAGGGCAACGGGTGGCGATCGGGGTGTGGTTTTCGGCACAGGGGGCGCAGAACGCGAGTGCTCAAGTGGCGGTTGTTGACCCGCAGGGACAGTTAGCCGGTAATCGGTGCGAGCGGCTGACACCCGATTCTGCTACTGTGCAGTTCAACTGTCAGATTGACCAGTCAGGCCTGTGGACTATGCGGATGCTGGGGGTGGATGGACAGACCGCCGGCGATTTTATTTTTAATATCGAACGGGTGCAGTAGCGCGTAAACACGTTCGCGACCCGATGATCAAAATTGGTTACATGCGCGCAGATCGGCTGCGCGCATGTGATTCATGGGCGTAGAAAGTCACTGAGGTAGTTATTCACACTGTCGGGTTCTTCGTGCTGCAACCAGTGGCTGGCGTTTTCGAAGTAGATGACGCGACCATCATCGCAGTAGTTGACGCTGGACTGCGCCATTTCCCATTTGAGGGCGATGTCGTTCTTGCCCCAGAGGATGAGCGTGGGGATTTTGATGCGCGGGTCAGGGTTGGAAGCAGGGGGACGCCGAACAATGGCGCGATACCAGTTGAGCATCGCGGTGGTGGCACCGGGCTGCGACCATGCCTGACGATAGAGCGCGAGATCATCCGGTGAGAATGTGCCGGGGCTGCTGGACGAGAGCAGGGCGCGGGCGAAGCCTTCGGCATTACGCGCGCCGAGCAGTGCTTCGGGAAGGAACGGGATCTGGAAGAAGGCGATGTACCAACTGCGGCGACGCTGTTCCCAGTCGGTATAGAGGGTTTTGCGAAAGACTTTGTGGTGCGGGACGTTGAGGATCGCCAGCTTTTTGAGGCGTTCAGGAAATTTGGAGGCGGTCCACCACGCGACGGCTGCGCCCCAGTCGTGACCGACGAGGTAGGTTTTTTCCTGTCCGGCAGCGTTGATGAGTCCGATGACATCGGCGGCGAGTTCATCGAGATTATAGGCGTTAATGCCAGCGGGTTTATCGCTGAGGTTGTAGCCACGCTGGTCAGGCACCCAGACGCGGTATCCCTGCGCGGCGAGATGGTCGATTTGCCGGCGCCAACCGTACCAGAATTCGGGGAAACCATGTAGAAGGATGACGAGGGGGCCATCTTTGGGACCGGCTTGTACGACATGGAGGTTGATGTTGTTGGTGCGAATGGTGACGTGATCGTAGGGGATCATAGTGTGTTATCCGAGTGATCGTTTGTGTTGGAGAATCTATTTACCCGCTGATTGTAACGAGTGTTGGTGTATTACCCCAGTGATTGTCATAGAGTCCAGAATTCTGGCGGGGTGAGGGAGAGCAGGTACTCGATGCTATCGGCGCGACAGTCGAGGAGTTCTGCCCATTCGTGCAGGAGGCGAACGTAACGCTGGTAGTCGTCCAGTTCGTTCATGATGGGGGCGTTTTGGCCGAGCAGACCGGTGAGCGATTGGACGACGCGAGAGTCCAAGATGAGGGGGTAGTGATCGGTTCCGCAGCCGAGGCCGGTGAAGTAGAGAAATTTGGTGAAGAAGGCCGGACCGAAATAGGGGACGGGTGTCTGGTGCAGGATGGTGTAGGCGCGGGCAATACTGCCCTGCTTGACTGCCCAGAGCGCATCGAGGAGGGCGGCGGTAAAGGTTTGGCCGGAGTCGAGGATGCGACGGACGCGGCTTGGCCCGTAGGCAGCGGTGTTGAACGTCCAGAGCATAGTGCCGAGGAAGACCTGAAGGGCGGCTGAGATGGTGGGGTTTTCGCTGGCGGTGCGGGCGAGACCGACGAGTTGGAGGCGGTTGATGGAGTCGGGGAATTGGTGGAAGAGGGCGCGCAGTTCTTCGGAGTCGATTTCGGCAAGCCAGCGAGGCGCGTCGTAGCGCTGGATGGGCTGGCTGTTGAGCGTGACGCTTTGAAGCCATTCCTGTACCCGCTTGAGCGGAAGCGGGGCATGATAGCGGATGTCGGCGGTGGTGCTATCGGCGGATGGCATAGATTACCCCCTCTGTGTAAACCCGTTACGCACTTCTATTTTAGCGTCTCATCCATTTCAGCACACGCGGCCAGAGGTTGGTGTAGGCGGAATAGAGGGGCGGATAGGGAGAAAAGTCCCATGCGCCGATGTGACGGGTGACGACGCCACGAAAGCCGCGCTTGAATTCGTAGACGCCCCAGAGGGGATCGGTTTCGGTAAATTCGTCGGGAGCGCCCCACATATCGTAGGTGGTATAGCCCTGCGCTTTGGCCCAGCGGATGGCTTCCCATTGGAGGAGGTAGTTGGGCATGCGTTCGCGCTCGTGGTTGGCGGATGCGCCGTAGAAGTACCAGCATTTACGGGCGAAATGAAAGAGGATGACGTGGGCGATGGGTTGGCCTTCGTATTCGGCGATGAGGGGTTGGGCGAGGCCTGCGGCGATGAAGGTGCTCCACGCTTGTTCGTAGTAGGCGGGCGGACGGATGAGAAAGTGGTCGCGCTGGCCGGTGGTGCGGTAGAGATCGTAGAGGATGGGAAGGTCGGCCAGCGTGCCGAGGCGGACGGTGACCTCTTTCTTCTGGGCGGTGCGGACTTTGCGGCGGGTGTTTTGACTCATGGCGGCGAGGATTTCATCCTCGGAGCGGGTGAGGTCGAGACAGATGGTGTTGCGGAACTGGACTTGATCCGCCGAGAAACGCCAGCCGCGCGAGCGGAGGGTGGCAAGGATGGCCTGTCCGGTCGGGTCGGGCTGGTCGGGGTCGGCAGGATCGGCGCTGTTGGGAAGGCCGGTGGCGGCGACGACGTCGGGGTCGAGCTTGAGCCAGATGGCGGGCTGACGGCGGGCGAGCGATTGGAGATGGTCAAGGACGCCGGCGACGTGTTCCGTGCTGGCGTAGTTGAGGGCGGGG
>JAFLCH010000074.1 GCA_017303775.1 Anaerolineae bacterium
CCCGTCACACAGACATCCTGTTCCAGCAGATCATAAAGATCGTAGCCGAAGCGCCCGATGTCCTTCTCAAAAACCCGTACCAGCAGTTCGCCATCATGCACCTGCGTGAAGCTCATATACAGCGCTTTGGGGCGGTAATCCTCAATCGAACGAATCGTGCCGCATACCCGCACCACATTGCTCAAATAAGCATCAGCCTGAGCCGGATTAATCGTAGGCAGCAGTGAAACCGGCTGCGCGACCAGCGGCGTGACCGGCTGTGAGGCCAGAACCGGTTCTGCCGGCGCACTGCCTTGCATTCTGCCTGCCGTAAACGCCATCAAACCACCATCAAACGTTTTGACGATGAGTTTGTTACCGGACGCAATCGTGAACGGCAGCGACAGCGCTACATCGGCATCATTGTGATACTGGTAAAATCCCGGCGGATACCCGCGCTGATCGCCATACGAGAACAAGCCGCCGCTGCACGCGCGTGTCGAAGCGTTGAACGGGCAGTTCATACCGCAGGGTGTCGTGCCCGAACCCCCCGGATAAATCACCGGGTTACAGTCATCTCCCGCCGGGCAGTGACACTGCCGCCAGATCAAATAATGACCCTGCGTGGTTTGAATCGGGTTGGTGAAGGTCTCCCCGCGTGCCGGACTGCGGTCACTGATCGTCCGCGCGGCGTTGATCAGCCAGTGCCCATGAAACAACAAATCACCGACCATCGTCAACGTCATCATTTCGTCGGTTTGAATATCGTCAAATTCGATGAAGCGCACATCCCCGGCCACATAACCGGGAACGGTTTCATCATCCAGCACCATCTCGCCCATCGTCGCGTCTTCACGCCCGTCGCACCACCCCGCCGCGCAGGTCTGCCCGTTGCGCCAGATGATATACGCCACTTCTTGCCCATCAACCATCCGGATCACCGGCAGCGGCCCCATCGGTAAATAGCCACCATCTCCCGCGCCGCCATTCCCCACCGCCGGAATAAAAGCGGTCTCGCCGCTTTCCAAATCCAGCGCGAACAACACCTGCTGCCGGGGGTCAGCCATCAAATTCGCGCGGATTTCGGCGTTCGTCGTCGGATAAGGACTCCAGTGCCACAGCGTATCCCAGTCCAACCGGTAGCGCACAAATACCACCCCGTGCTGCTCGGCGATGACCGGCCACCCGCTCTCAGCCACCGAATAATCCGCCGAGTAATCCGCCGTAGAATAATCTCGCACCGTCGGTTTGACATGCCAGCGCTGCTCCCCGCTGGCGAAATCCACCGCATGCACATACAAATCCTGCGCCACCACCACCACTAACCCGCGTGACGGGCTGTAAGCGGGCGCGGTTGCCAGCGGCACATCCGCCTCATACACCCACGCCTCATCCAGCCCGCCGGCCTCCAGCGCCACCAAACTGCCGCCCGCCGTCGCGAAAATGATCTTCGCCTCAGCCATCAGCACCGAATCAGTGATCGGGCTGCCCGCCGAATAAGTCTCGGCAACCGTGCCGTCAGCAGCATTGAGCTGGTACAGATTGCCGTCCTGCGACCCTACATACAAAAATTCATCGGCATACGCCGGAGTCGAACTGAGCGTGCCGATGTCCTCCACCGTCCATAACAGCGCCCCGCTGTCACGGTCAAGCGCATGGACAATATCGCCGCCGATCATGTAAACCCGTCCACCGCCGCTCACCGGCTGAACCAAATCCGGCACCGTCAGGTGATCCGGCTGGGTCTTTCCGTTTTCATCCGCGCTGTTCCAATCCCACGCGAACTGCCACGGGCCGGACATCGTCTGCGGCGCATGATTGCTGCGCGCCGGATCATGACCAAACTGCGTCCATTCCGGGTCATCCGCCGCTGCCTGCGCTGTTTCACCTGCCCGCAGCGGATGCAGGCTCGCCAACAAGATGACGACCAACCCGTACAACCAGATGCGGCTGAACCCTGCTTGCTTCAGATCATTCACGCGTCATTCTCCCCAAACATCAACGTTACCATCATTATAGGCTGATAACAGTTTTCGGAGTAACCAACGACTGCCCACCGCAAACAAAAATCCCCTACCCGCGAACGGGAGGGGATTCGTGTCCTATCGCGATGATTCTGCGGGTTACGCTTAGTCCGCGCCGCCCACAGCTTCAGCAGTCGCCAACCCAAGCCCCTGCGCAATGCCAGCGCCGTAAGCCGGATCAGCCTTGTAGAAGTGCGCGATCTGACGTTCCTGAATAGAGGTAGGAACACCCTGCATCGCGCCCACGATGTTCTCGATCAAACGTGCCTTGGCGTCGTCCGGCATCAACCGGAACAGATCACCGGCCTGCGTATAATCATCGTTCCCTTCACGGTGACTGTAGCGTGCCCCATCCCCATCCACCGGGAACGGCGGTTCGCTGTAAGCCGGATTCTGTGCAGGGCCGCTGAAGCTGTTCGGTTCATAGTTCGGCGCGCCGCCGTAGTTCCCGTCATGGCGCATGAAACCATCGCGCTGATAGGTGTTCACCGGCGCGTGCGGGCGGTTGACCGGCAGCGTCTCATGGTTGACACCCAGACGGTAGCGGTGCGCGTCCGTGTAAGCCATGATGCGCCCTTGCAGCATCTTATCCGGCGAGAAGCCGATCCCCGGCACCACATGGGAGGGCGCGAACGCCGCCTGTTCCACTTCGGCAAAGTAATTTTCCGGATTGCGGTTCAGTTCCATGATGCCCACTTCGATCAGCGGGTATTCGCCCTGCGGCCACACCTTCGTCAGGTCGAACGGGTTGTACTTAAAGCTCGCCGCCTGCGCATCGGTCATCACCTGAATGCACAGCCGCCACTTGGGGTATTCACCATTCTGGATGGCGTAGAACAAATCCTGTGTCGCATAATCCGCGTTCTGTCCCGCCAGCAGTTCCGCCGCCGAAGCCGACAGGTTGCGGATGCCTTGCAGCGTCTTGAAGTGGAACTTCACCCACACCCGTTCATTGTTAGCGTTGATCATGCTGAAGGTGTGGCTGCCGTAGCCATTCATATAACGATAGCCATCCGGTGTCCCCCGGTCGCTGAACAGAATCGTCACCTGATGCAGCGCTTCCGGCGACAGTGACCAGAAATCCCACATCATCGTCGGTGACTTCAGGTTGGTCAGCGGATCACGCTTCTGCGTATGAATGAAGTCAGGGAACTTCAGCGGGTCGCGGATGAAGAAAACGGGCGTGTTGTTCCCCACCAGATCCCAGTTGCCTTCATTCGTATAGAACTTCACGGCGAACCCACGCGGATCACGCGCGGTATCAGCCGACCCCTTCTCGCCGCCCACGGTCGAAAAACGCAGGAACAATTCGGTCTTCTTGCCCACCGCGCTGAACAAATCAGCTTTCGTATAACGGGTGATGTCGTTGGTCACGGTGAACGTCCCATACGCTCCCGCCCCCTTCGCATGCACCACGCGCTCCGGGATGCGCTCGCGGTTGAAGTGCGCCAGCTTCTCCATCAGGTGGAAGTCCTGAATGAGCACCGGCCCGCGCGGCCCGGCTGTAATCGAGTTCTGGTTATCACTGACGGGGATACCGGATGCTGTTGTTAACGTTTTTGGTGTTTCGGACATGGAGTTTTCTCCTTAAATATTCTTGAGGCTACAGTCAGGGGGTTAGGTGAGCCATTCGATGCCAGCGGACTTTGAAAGTGCACGATCTGCCGCTGTACGATCTGATAATAAGACGCCTTCTACACCCCGTTTCCTACTCTATCATACCGGTCGGCACCCATAGGTGTACAATATCATTCACCTATGGTCTAATAGGTAAATCCTATACATGAAAGTCGAACAAGATGGAACTCAGACAGCTCGAATACTTTGTCGCCGTCGTCGAAACCGGCAGCTTCAGCCTCGCAGCGGAACGCTGCAACATCACCCAACCTTCCCTCAGCCAGCAAATTATCAAGCTGGAAAATGAAATCGGCCAGCAGTTATTCGACCGTCTGGGGCGCGGCATTCTTCTCACCGAAGTCGGCAAGATTCTCTACCCCCGTGCCCGCAGCATCCTCTCCGATGTGCAGCAGGCACACGCCGCCGTCACCAACCGCTACTCCCCCGCCGAAGGTCATGTCGCCATCGGCATCATCCCCACCTTAGGGCCGTACCTCCTGCGCGACACCATCCGCCAATTTAAGGAAGCCTACCCCGACGCCCGCCTCATCATTCATGAGGACACCACCAACGTGCTGCTCACCAAGCTCATGAACGCCGAACTCGACGTCTGCTACATCAGCCTGCCCATCGAACGCCAGCAGGTCGTGACGGAAGAATGCTTCGTCGAACCGCTTTACGTGGCCATCGAGCGCCATCACGAACTGGCCGCCCAGCCTTCCATCCCCGCCCACCGCCTCAAAACCACACCTTTCATCCAATTGACGGATAAAAACTGCCTCAGTGACCAGCTCGAAGCCTTCTGTTACGTCCAAAAGATCGACCCGCCCATCGTCTACCACACCACCCAATTGGCGACAGCCTTGGAATTTGTGCGCTTGGGCATGGGCATCACCCTCATCCCCGCCTGCGCCGCCGCCACCTACCCCCACGACGACATCCGCTTCCTCTCCATCAGCGACAACCCGCCCGGTCGGGTGATCGTCGCCGCCCGCCATCGAGCGCGTGCCGCCTCCTTGCTTGACCGTGGCTTCACCCACTATTTCACCCAAACATGGAACAGCCTGAACACCATACAGGCCGCCGCACCCCCCGCCACCGAATTCTTTACGCAACCTTCCTAACGAGTCAGGCTACGCTTATCCTATCAGTATCCGTAAATTTGTCATGTCGTTGTAAGTTTGCAAGCCTGTTCCTAAAAAAAGACCTTTTAGGAGCACGTTAGGTTATGAGTGGCAAATTGTAGCGTGTAGCGTAAATGCGAGAGGGTGATTGATTTATGAGCAACTTTTTATCCATCGTCGTACCGGCCTATAATGAAGAAGACGGCGTTGCAGCAGTAATCGACCGCACACTGGCGGTTGAAGGGGAACTCAAAAAAGTCGGGCTGGACGGCATGGAACTCATCATTGTTGATGATGGGTCGAAAGACCAGACAGCGGAAATCGTCAAAGGTTATATCGACCGTGGCGTGGTGCTGATCCAGCATCGCAAGAACCGTAACTATGGCGGCGCGCTGAAAACCGGCTTCCGTCATGCCCGTGGCAACCTGCTGGCCTTCATGGATGCCGACGGAACCTATCCGCCGGAGTACTTCCCCAAGATGGTGCAGGCCATGTTGGAACAGGATGCCGACCTCGTGATCGGGTCGCGCATGGCGGGCGTGGAAAGCGACATGCCCTTTACCCGTCGCTTGGGCAATACCATTTTTGCCGGCCTCGTCTCGCTCATCGGTAACATTCGGATTACCGACAGCGCCAGCGGCCAGCGTATCCTCAAGCGCGAAGTGTTGGAAAAACTCTATCCGCTGCCGGACGGGCTGAACTTCACCCCGGTGATGAGCACCCGCGCCCTGCACGAAGATCTCAAGATGATCGAAGTGCCCATCCGTTATGAAGAACGCGCTGGCGAAAGCAAGCTGAGCGTCGTGCGTGACGGTCTGCGCTTCCTCTTCACCATCCTCGGCACAGCCGCCACCTACAATCCGGTGCGCTTGCTCGGTGGTCTCTCCATCGTCGCCATCGTTCTGGCGGTGCTCGCGCTCCTGCCGTGGTTAGGCGCGGTCAGCAGTGGCGTACAGGATCGCAGCGGTTACACCCTGCTCCTCTTCGTCGCCATGACCGCCGTCATCGCCGCCATCAACCTCTTCAGCGTCGGCACGGCCTTCAACTGGATCGTCGGCTTGCTTCACCGCCGTCCCATCCGGCAGGGTCTGCTTGGCCGTCCCATCTTCAACAAGCCGCTGGAAATGAAGTTCGGTACCATCGGTGCCGTCCTCATCGTCGTCGGTATCGTGCTCTTCCTTGTGGCGCTCTTCACCCAGCACGAGGGCGAACCTTCATGGTCGCTGCTCGTCCCCAGCGCCATGTTCGTCATCACCGGCATCCAATTGGGTACCAACTGGATGATCATCAAAACGCTGGCCACCCTGAGCGAGCGCGACATCAAAGCAGCGGGCGATCTGGTCGCCAATGATGAAAATGCGGAAAACGCCATCATCATCCGCCGCACCAACGAACTCAAGAAAGTCACTTCGGAAATTAACAAGGCGTTGGTCTAGCGCCTGATCAAACACATTATAGTAAGCGTGGTCGCGCGAGCCGCCACAGAAAGAGGAGTCGAGGCGTTATGTCTGACATTAACTACGATAAGCGCAAACAAGAATATCCCAAAGCACCGGAACCCTATGCCGGTGGCGAAATCTCCGGTCGGCGCGACCTGCCGGATAACATCCGTGAAAACTTGGGTTCACGTCGTGTCCCCAAGCTCAGCAACGTGCGTTTCCCGGATGCCGACCCGATCGTCGCCAAGTTCACCGAAGAATATCGCCAGCACAACGTCGACATTCTCTTCGTGAATCCCCCCTCGCCTGATGGTGGCATCTGGATTCGCAGCCAGCACCGCGTCGGTCGTCGCAGCCGCGAAAACATGATCTGGGGGCAGGTCTCGCTGGCGCAAATGGCCGCCGTCATGCACCCCGACTACAAAGTCGCCGTCATCGACGCCATCGCCGAGCGCATGAGCTGGGCCACCTTCGAACAGAAGCTGCGTGAATATAAGCCGCGCTTCTACGTCACCCAGATGACCGCGCCCACCCTCACCAACGATAACTATGGCTGCTTCCTTGCCAAGTCCATCGGCGCTATCACCATCGCCTTCGGTACGCATGTCACGCCGCTCGCCATCGAAACCATGCGCCCCCATCCTTCCTTGGATCTCTGCCTCCGTGGCGAGCCGGAAGTGACCCTGCGCGAAGTCGTGGACACCATCACCGGTCGCACCGAATTCAACGATGACACCCTCAAGCTCTACAAGAGCTGCGACCCCGAATGGGAACCCAAGCAGGCCGAACGCCTTCCCAATAGTGACTACTACGACCTCAGCCACGTCAAGGGGCTGGTATGGCGTCGTGGCATGGAAATCGTCCGCAATGTTGACCGCAACTTCATCCCCAATCTGGACGATCTGCCGCTGCCTATGCACCACCTGCTGCCGCTGGACAAGTACCGCACCGCCGTTCTCGACGGTTCCTACCAGTTCATCGTCACCAGCCGTGGCTGCACCGCCGGCTGCATCTACTGCATCAAGCACGTCAGCTATCAGGCCGGTTTGCGCCTCCGCAGCCCGGAAAATGTGGTCGCCGAAATCGAAATGCTGGTCAAGCTCGGCGTCAAGAACATTCACATGTACGCCGACCTCTTCACCGCCAACCGTGATCAGGTCATGGGCATCTGCCAGCTCATCATCGACCGTGGCATCAAGATCGGCTTCACCGCCAACAGCCGCGTGGACTATGTCGATCAGGAAATGCTCCAGCTTATGGCCAAGGCCGGCTGCACCGTGCTCTCATGGGGCATCGAAAGCGCCAACGAGGAAATCCTCAAGAAAGCGCGCAAGGGTACTACCGCCGACCGTGCCCGCCAGAGCGTGAAGTGGGCCAAGGAAGCTGGCATCCGTAACATGGGTTACTTCATCATCGGCCTCCCCGGTGAAACCAAGGAAACCATTCAGGAAACCATCGACTTCAGCAAGACGCTGCCGCTCGATCTCGCCATCTTCCACATCGCCGCCCCCTATCCCGGCACCCCGTTCTTCTTCATGGTCATGGAGAACAACTGGTTCCGCCCCGGCACACGTTGGGAACAGGTCGATATGGATCAGTCCACCGTCCTTCAGTACAGCAACCTCAGCGCCGAGGATCTGGAACGCGAAGCCCGCCGCGCCATGCGCGAATGGATGTTCCGTCCGGGGCCGGTCATCACCTACCTCAAGTCGCTGCGGAATATCGCCGCGCTGCGTTCCGCCATCAACGTCGGCTTCCAGCAGGCCAAGTGGGCGCTCTTCCCCAACGCCGCGCACTAATTCTCAATCGTATCCACCAACGAACAGAGGGCTTTTCAGCCCTCTGTTTTGTTTCATCCACGCTCCCTGTTCCAGCTTCACCCCTTCCGCGCGATCTCCCATGCCAGATGGTTAATCTCCGGCAGAATCAGCTTTTCCAGCGCCACCTGCACCGCGTTCGGGCTGCCCGGCATCGAAAATATCAGCGTCCCCCGGTACACACCGGCGGTAGCCCGGCTGAACATCGCCGCAGCCCCCACTTCCTGAAAGCTCAACATCCGGAACAACTCGCCAAACCCCGGCAGCGTCTTTTCCAGATACCGGCTCACCACATCATACGTCGTGTCGCGTGGGCTGATCCCTGTGCCGCCGTTGAATAACACCAATTGCACGTCCGGCATCCCCGCCAATTCCTCGATTACCGCCGCCACCTGATCCGGTTCATCCTTAATCAGCCGGTACGCCGCCACCACATGCCCGCTCTCCGCCATCCGCGCTTCAATGTACTGCCGGTTCTGGTCAGTGTCCGGCGTTCGCGTGTCGCTCACCGTCACAATCGCGACGCTCACACGCCCTTTTCCCGCTTTTTGTCGATGCTCTTCTGCGCCCATTTTACGCCTTTCAGATTCTTGTTAAGGATAGCCAATGGTTGGGGTTCGGTTTGTTGACAATGACTTAAAAGTGGCTTAAACTTCATTATATGCTGGCAAGTCAAAGAGGATAATCCCTTTATGAGTTTTCCAGATTCAATAATCAAATCTTTACCACCTGTGGACGTATAGCGCGCGGCTTTGGTTGCTTCCAAGCCGCGCGTTTTTTATTTGTACACCTGTAACTTAGCTTATATAGGAGCGTAAAAGACTATGGATTACGGAATGATCGGCAAAATTGAAAAAGCGCGACGCTATGCCGAAGAACCACAACGCATTACCTTCAAGTCGCTCACCGCTGAATTCCGGGGTGACAATAATAACTATACCCTGTCACTAGCCGACGATGGTTGGCACTGCTCCTGCCCCGGCTTCCACGCCCATCACATTTGCCCGCACATCATGACCATGGAAAAACTCTTCCGCCCCATGCTCAAGCGCGAGCCAATGCCCTACGCCCCCGGCCAGAACGTAGTGAGTGATGTCGAAAAAGCCAAACGCTATGCCGACGAACGTGATCGCATCCAATTTCAAACCTTCGAAGCCATCTTCCATGGCGAAAATAGTGAACACCACTTTGGTTATGCCAATTTGCAGTGGCACTGCGACTGTGACTTCTTCAAAAGTCGCGGTGTATGCAGCCACACCATGGCTATGGAACGTATCCTGAGCGGCTCACTTCAGGCCGCCCCACAGGTGCCTGTACACTAATTTCCCCTCCAAACGAGGTTCCGCCAGCTCAAAAGCGCGACAGATAACAGTCGCGCTTTTTCGTCGCTTTTCAAATTCCACCTTGCCCTACCGTGACCTGAACCTTTTCCTTCAGTCAAAAGTAACAAATGCCAATATAGACAACTTGTGGATTAAAAGTTTGCATTTTCTTAAGAAACGCGGAAAAATTACACACCATTCGTTATTGTTGAAATAAACCACACTTCAGTGGAATGTTGCAGGAGGGTTTTACTTTGGCACAACCCGTGATGATGGAGGTTAAAGACCTCGTTACACGATTTTATACGCAGGAAGGAATCGTTTACGCCGTAAACGGTGTTTCCTACAAGCTTTACGAAGGCGAAACGCTCGGCGTCGTCGGCGAATCCGGTTCGGGCAAAAGCGTCCATGTGCTTTCCATCATGGGCCTCATCCCCAGCCCTCCCGGCAAGATCGAACGTGGCGAAGTCTTCTTCCGTGGCCGTGATCTGCTCAAGCTCACGCCCGAAGAAATGCGCGCCGTCCGTGGCGCCGAAATCGCCATGGTCTTTCAAGATCCCATGACCTCGCTCAATCCCGTGCTCACCATCGGCACTCAAATCACCGAAGCCCTCAAGCTGCACCTCGGCATGAGCGACAAGGAAGCCAATGAGCGCGCCGCCAGCCTCTTGACCATGGTCGGCATTCCGGATGCCGCCAAGCGCCTCAACAACTACCCTCACCAATTTTCCGGTGGTATGCGTCAGCGCGCCATGATCGCCATGGCGCTCTCTTGCAATCCCAAGCTCCTCATCGCCGACGAACCCACCACCGCTCTCGACGTCACCATTCAAGCCCAAATCCTTGATCTGGTGCGCCGCCTGCGCGATGAAATTGGTATGGCCATGATCTGGATCACCCACGATCTTGGCATCGTCGCCGGTCTGGCCGATACCGTACAAGTGATGTATGGTGGCCGCATCGTCGAACGTGGCCCGTCCAAAGATGTCTTCAAGGACACCCGCCACCCCTACACCCTCGGTCTGCTCAAGTCCCTCCCGCGCCACGACAAGCGCAGCAGCGGCGAAAAGCTCACCCAGATCGAAGGCTCACCCCCCGATATGCGCATCGAACCCAAAGGCTGCCCCTTCGCGGCACGCTGCGCCTATCGCATTGATCGCTGCACTGAAGAAATGCCCCCGCTGGAAGTCGCCGATGGCAGTACCGCTGACCATTTGAAAGCCTGCTGGGTTGATGTCCGTACCGCTGTACCCCAAGGAGTTACTGCACATGGCTAGTCCGGCTACCGAATCCAAAACCGCTGCCGCCAACGGCAGCAAAGAAGTCCTTCTGAGCGTCTCCAACCTCAAGAAGCACTTCCCCATCACCTCCGGCATCATCTTCCAGCGTCAGGTCGGCGCTGTGAAAGCCGTGGATGATGTCAGCTTTAACGTATTCAAAGGCGAAACGCTCGGTGTCGTCGGTGAATCCGGCTGCGGCAAAAGCACCACCGGTCGTACCGTCCTCCAGCTCTACAAACCGACTTCCGGTTCCGTCGTCTTCGAAGGCAAAGAACTCACCACCATGCCCGGCGAAGAACTGCGCAAGATGCGCCGCCGTATGCAAATGATCTTCCAGGATCCCTTTGCCTCCCTCAACCCGCGTATGTCCGTCGGTCGCATCGTCGCCGAACCCCTGCGCATCCACAACATCATCCCCAACAAGAAAGAAGAGCAGGAATACATCGAACAGCTCTTGGAGCGCGTCGGTCTCAATCCCTATTACGTCAACCGCTACCCCCATGAATTCTCCGGCGGTCAGCGTCAGCGTATCGGCATCGCCCGCGCCCTCGCCCTCAAGCCCAGCTTCATCGTGGCCGACGAACCCATCTCCGCGCTCGATGTCTCCATTCAGGCGCAGGTCGTCAACCTCCTCGAAGACCTTCAGGACGAACTCAACCTCACCTATCTCTTCATCGCCCACGACCTCAGCATGGTGCGCCACATCTGCGACCGCGTTGCCGTCATGTACCTCGGCAAGATCGTCGAACTCGCGCCCACCGATGAACTCTACGACAACCCCCTCCATCCCTACACACAGGCGCTGCTCTCTGCTGTGCCCGTGCCCGACCCCCTCGTAGAAGCCAAGCGTCAGCGCTTCATCCTCGGTGGGGATGTCCCCAGCCCGGCCAATCCGCCGCGCGGCTGCAACTTTAACACCCGCTGCCCGGTCGCCTTCGGCCTCTGCTACGAGGAACCCGATCCCGAACTGCGCGAAATCACCCCCGGTCACTGGGTGTCCTGCCATCGCGTCTAAGCGGCGCGCCTCAAACAGTGTCATCAGCGGCGAGCACATGCTCGCCGCTTTCATGTCCCACAGTCGGTGAATCGTCGGCCTTCCATCAGCCCCGTCTGCCCCGCCCTGTGTTACAATACCGTCCATGATTTTGAAACTCCAACACACCCTCCTCCCCATCTTCTCCCGGCAAACCGTTCAGGGTCGCCTCCGCCGCGCCCTCATCGCCGTCGCCTACACCGCCTTGCTCACCTTGGTGCTCGTCCAATCCAGCGCCAACCCCCTCATCGGCCCTGCCGCCCCCCGTGAATTCAACCTCGCGTGGGAAATCCTCCTCACCTTGGGCCATCTAATCGGCTTCGGCCTGCTCGTCTGGGTCAACTGGTGGGCGCTCGTCGCCGTCGCACCCTTCTGGCGCGCCCTGCTGGTCGCCGTCATCTTCGCCTGCCTCTTGGGGCTGCTCACCGAACTGCTCCAATCCTTCGTCCCGGATCGCAGCGCCTCCCTCTTCGACCTCGCCTGCGATTGCGGCATCGCCCTCCTCGTCGGCCTTTTCATCCATCGCCGCCTGCGCTAACCCCCGCTGCTGTGCTACAATCACAGACAGTTCGTTCGCGCTCAGGAATTCCGAAACGCTGATGTCATGACACGATTATCTGCACCCCTCCAATTCACCTTCCTTCTGCTGCTCACCTTCACCATCAGCGCGTGCGGAGCCAGCGCCCGCCAGATCATTCCCACCGGGCGCCCCACCGCCACCCACACCTTAACGCCCACCGCCACCCGTACACCCGGCTTCGATGCCACCCCCACCGCCACATCCCGCGCCGCCCTCGCCGGCCCGTCGCCCACCTCCATCTTCGGCCCCACCAGCACCAGCGTCGCCCTGCTCACCACGCCCACCCGTGTCATCAATCCCAACGCCCCCCGCATCGAATTTTTCACCACCGATGTCCTTAACGTCGCCCCCGGCGCACAGTTGACCCTTTTCTGGTCGGTGCGCGGTGCTCGCAACGCCATCATCTACCGTCTCGACTCCGCCGGAATCCGTTCCAACCTCTGGAACGTCCCGCCCGATGGGAATCTCGTCGTCACCACCAGCCGCCGCGAACGCGGTCAGGTCAGCTTCCTGCTCGTCGCCGGGGAAGGGGAGTTGGAAACCTCCCAACTGCTCTCCGTGCCGCTGCTCTGTCCCGATCCATGGTTCTTCCAACCCGCGCCGGAAGCCTGCCCCGCCGGCCCCGCCGAAGCCACCACCGTCATCGAAGAACCCTTCGAGCGTGGCCGTGTCCTCTACATCCAATCGCGCAACCGCGTCTACACCCTCTTCAACGATGGCCGCGCCCCCGCGTGGCTCAGCTTCGAGAATCGCTACAATCCAGCCATCCATCCCGAATCCGAAGAGAGCTTCGTCCCGCCCCCCGGCCTCGTCCAGCCGCTCCGCATCATCGGCTTCGTCTGGCGCGGCAACGACACCGTCCGTAACCGTCTGGGTTTGGGTGTTCAGGCCGAAACCACCTACGACGGCTTTGTCCAGACCATCGTCACCGGAACGGACGAGCAAATCTACGTCTCCAGCGCCGACGGCACCGTGCTCCACCTCATCCCCGGCGGCGACATCTGGGAGATTATCACGCCGCCCTCATCCTGATGCGCTATAATGCGCCCAATTACGGATTCGCCATAGGCTGACACACATTTATGCTCAACGAAACTGCCTCCACTCGTGAAGATCGTCCCATCGTGCGGGTACCCCTCCCGCCCGTTTCACAGGCCGAAGTCCTGCACAACGAACTGCGCCAGCTCGTCGCCACCGTCATGCAGGTCGAAGAGGAAGCCTTCATCGAGCCGCAGCAGCATGAAGAAGAACTCCCCGCCCAACCCGGCTTCGGCCTCCAGAGCCATCTCGTCGCCACCTTCGAAGGCCGCCTGCTCATCGACGCCGAAACCGCCTACCAGCAGCTCGACCCGCAGCTCGACAAACTCAACTACATCGCCGTCTTCCGCCCAACCCCCAAACCCACTACCCCCGCCTTATTCACCGCCGACATCCCCCACACCATCCACATCCTCACCGGACGCCTCAAGCCTACCCCCCGTCCATGGTGGCCCAACCTCCTCCTCTTTCTCCTCACCCTCTTCAGCGTCCTCATGGTCGGCACCACCATGGCCATCAGCACCATCGGCGAAACCGATCCCGCGCTCGCCCGCCAGCTCAACGACAACTTCCTGCTCGAACTCTGGCGCGGCTTCCCCTATGCCGCCAGCCTCCTGCTCATCCTCGGCGCGCACGAATTAGGTCACTATTTCGCCGCCCGCCGTCACAATCTCGCCGTCACGCTCCCCTACTTCATCCCGCTGCCCTTCCTCAACCTCACCATCATCGGCACCATGGGCGCGTTCATCCAGCTCCGCCAGCCCATGCGCAACCGCAAAGTCCTCTTCGATGTCGGCGCGTCCGGCCCCCTCGTCGGCCTCATCTTCGCCATCCCCATCCTCTTCATCGGCCTCAGCAGCGCCCAACTCGGCCAGATTATCCCCGGTGTCCCCTACCTCTATGAAGGGGATTCGCTGCTCTACGCCTTCGCCAAAACCCTCACCTTCGGTCGCTTCGTGCCGGATGGCGCATGGGATGTCATGGTCACCAGCAGTCAATTAGCGTGGGCCGGTTGGACGGGGCTGCTCGTCACCGCCCTCAACCTCATCCCCATCGGTCAGCTCGACGGCGGTCACATCCTCTACGCCCTCATCGGCGAACACGCCCGCCGCCTCTACTATCCCATCCTCCTCGCCATGGGCGCGCTGGCCCTCGTCTCCAATATGTGGCTCATCTGGGTGCTCCTCCTCCTCTTCTTCGGGCGCATCTACGCCACCCCCCTCGACATGATCACCCCCCTCGACAACCGTCGCCGCGCCCTCGCCATCCTCAGCTTGGTCATCTTCGTCCTCATCTTTGTCCCCGCGCCGCTCACCGCCCAAATCGTCGAACGCGCCCCTATCCAAAACGCCCCCCTCAACAGCGCCCAATGGCCGCTCATCCTCCCCGCCCTCGCCATCCTTCTCATCCGTCGCCTCCGCCCCTGACTAAACCCACAGCCAGCCTTAAAAGCCATTTTGGCGATTTAATTACAAGAACTTTAGTGCTAAACTAAAGGCATGTATTTGATACTCAATGATCTTTATTAACAAGGGCAAGATAAGAACTTAATTCAAAAAATATTGCATTATTTAGTATTAGATTCCATTGGGAATAACCCTAACTAAAATGTAGTAGCTATTATTGGGGTTCAAGTGGCTAGAGGAAATGTTTGTTACTACTGTGGAACTTCTCTCAGAGGCGGTAAAACTGGAAATAGAGAAGTTGAGCATATACCGCCTAGAATGCTTTTTCGAGCATTTTCATGCGATTCCATTACTGTGCCTGCCTGTTCTTTGCACAATACCAGTCGTTCCGATCAAGATCAAACAATCATCGCTGGATTCATAAAATCACTCGCATCGGGTAATTACTCTTTGTCTCCCGACGTACAAAAAGCAATTGCATATGAAAAAAATAAATCAACTTTCGATACTACTAAAAAAACTGCCCAACTAAAACCACTTTTTCGAAGATCAAGAGGATCGCTTAAGCGGATGCCTAAACTTAGTTATATATCATTTAATCTAAAGGATTGGATTTGCCAAATTACCTCAGGGTTAATTTTTGATGCAACACATAATTATGATCCTTCCATTGATTGGCAAGATGTTTTCATACATGATCCTAATTGGTATTCAGCACCTCAAAAGCGACTCTCAAAAACCGAAGTAATTCGGTTAACAAAAGAAAAACTAGCCCTAACTGAGCTTTATGAAAAGTCATTAAATTGGTTGAACGGCTGGTCTTCCCATCCAAATCCTTATCCATCGGATATATATAGGTTTTATATAGCATTTTCAGACAATTCTATTTTCTTCAAACATGTGTTTTATAATTCATTTGTATGGTATATAGGATTTCAGTGTAGTGAAAACACGCACAAATCATTAAATTATAAGATCGTATCTGCAAATGGTTCATAAGGAATGTACTGAACCCAGTAGCGACAGCAAAGCAGCGTGGCGCATTTGCCCGCTCTGCCACGAAGATCTCAATCACTGGTTCATTCGATAAGCATAAAGCACGAATGGTGACCGAACACTTCCGCCTCTCCATTTTTGCCCACAAACCATTTTCTAACCATCCACCGACCATTTTAACAATCTCGCTCCCTCAAATGGTTAGAAAACTCGTCGCCAAATAGTGACCATTTGGTAACCCTAAACCCGCTCATTTGTGCTACACTG
>JAFLCH010000075.1:0-1231 GCA_017303775.1 Anaerolineae bacterium
CCGAGGATCGCCATGTCACCCACCGCCCATTTCCATCCCCGAAGCACACACCGCATAACCGTGTATGGCAGCGGCAGTCTCCCTGCTCCCCGCCATACGCCGTTGCCACAGCGGCGGCCATTACCCGAAATTCCCGCCGTCAAAAGCGCCAATCACCCTGCTTCCCGCCGACAAAGACCCTAAAAGCGCGCCATCCACGCCTGTTCCCGCCGTCAATGGCGGCGGTCTACCCGAACACCCGCCGACAATCACGCCATATCCGGCTCGGTGGAAACCGCGTGCTCCATCTCCCTCACCACATACTGCGCATACGGGTACACCGCCTCGTACCCCGTCGTCCCGATGGTTTCAACCGCCCGTTCTACCGTCACCCGTCCTCGGTAGCATCCGGCGCGTCTGCCGTCCGTGCTCCGGTAATCCACCTCCACCACCGCCCACGTCGGCCTATCCCCGCTGTCCGCTTCCACCACCCGTCCCGTCTTCACCCACTCGAACCACACCCAGCCCTCCCGTTGCCACATCTCACGCTCTGCGGCCTGCAAGAACGGGTTCTCAAATCCGGCCCAACCCCGGTAATGCCCGCGCATCGCTTCCACCGAACCCTCCCGCTGCACAATCGGCTTCACCTGTGCCTCCTCAACATACGCCCAGAAGTGCCCCGTCGGCAGATCAACCAGCGTCGGCGCGAACACATGCCCCCCGAAGTGGCTCACCCGCCACACCCTCAAACCCTC
Source organism: Anaerolineae bacterium (assembly GCA_017303775.1). GTDB lineage: Bacteria > Chloroflexota > Anaerolineae > Aggregatilineales > Phototrophicaceae > CFX2. The sequence continues at coordinate 735 of JAFLCH010000075.1, forward strand.
ATCCGCGTAATCCCGTCGCAGCCGGTTATAAAGCGGATACCCGAACTTCGCGCACGCCGCGTCCACCGTCCCATGCGTACACACCAGCACATCCCGCACCGTATCCATCTCCGGCACGCGGTAGCGCCCGAACGCCGTCAAATCCTCCCGCGCCTCGAACAGCGCCCACGCCAGTCTGCCCGCCTCATCCTCCGGCACCACATACTCCACCTTCTCAAACCCTGCCGGATAATCAGTGTGCCGCCGGTAATACATCACCCGTCGCCGCCCCGTTTGGGAATATGCTGGGTCAGGCGCGATCATCAACGAACGGTGGTGATAAGGTTCGCCCGCCTCATACCGCTTGTACCACAATTCCATCAGCTCAATCACGGCGTCAGGTTGCCCCCCGCCGCGCTCATAAACACCCTTCTTCCACGGCAGCGGCACTTCCATCACCATCAAATCCTCGAAGTGCCCCGCGTGTCCCGCAGGATCAAGTCCTTTTTGTCGCGCCA
>JAFLCH010000075.1:1331-15880 GCA_017303775.1 Anaerolineae bacterium
CCACACTCATGCGATCTCCCGTTCCGCCTCATCCGGCCTTTCATCCGCCTTATATACCGTCTCTTTCGGCTGTGTTTTTCCGGTCCGCCCCACCGGCACCACCAGCGGCGTCGCCGTTACCGGGTCAGGGATAATCAAGCATTCCACCCCGAACACTTCCCGCACCAGCCGTTCCGTCACCACCTCGCTCGGAATACCCTGCGCGGCGATCTGCCCCTCTTTCACCGCCACCAGATAATCCGCGTACCGGCATGCGTGGTTCAAGTCATGCACCACCATCACAATCGTCTTTTTGCGCTGTCGGTTCAGTTCATAGAGGAGGTCGAGCACATCAATCTGATACGCCAGATCAAGGAATGTCGTCGGCTCATCCAGCAAAATCACCTCGCTGTCCTGTGCCAGCGTCATCGCGATCCATGCCCGTTGCCGCTGCCCGCCGGAAAGCGTATCCACAGGTCGGTCTGCGAAATCCTCAATATGGGTGATCGCCAGTGCCTCCTGCGTCACCCGTTCATCCTCCGCCGACCACTGTTGCAGCCAGCTCTGGTGCGGGTAGCGTCCCTGTGCCACCAGCTCATGCACCGTCAGCCCTTCCGGTGCCACCGGGCTTTGCGGCAAAATTCCCAATCGCTTCGCCAGTTCCTTCGTCGGCAGCTTCCAAATGTCCTGCCCGTCCAGTATCACCGTCCCATGTTTCGGCTTCAACAAGCGGGAAATACCCCGCAGCAGGGTCGATTTACCACACCCGTTCGGCCCGACCAGCGCCGTAACCTGCCCCATCGGAATCGCCAACCGTAAATTATGGATAATGCTGGCATCATCGTAAGCCAGCGTCAGTTCATTCGCGTATAATCCAGTCATGCTCATCCTCAACGATTACGATTGCGGTACAGTAAATAAATAAAATACGGTGCGCCGATCATCGCCGTCACCACACCCACCGGCAGTTCGCTCGGTGCAATCGCCCACCGGCCGATCAAATCAGCCAGCACCAGCAGCGCCCCGCCGAACAACGCACTCACCGGCAGCAGTCCCTCATGTGACGGCCCCACCAATCGCCGTGTCACGTGCGGCGCGACCAATCCCACAAACCCGATTGTCCCCGCCACAGCCACCGCGCCCGCTGCCAGCGCCACACTCACCACCATCAGCAAGCCGCGCTGTCGTTCCACGCGCTGTCCCAATCCCTTCGCAGCGTCGTCGCCCAGCCCCATCGTATTCAGTTCGCGTCCCATCAGGGTCGCCATCGGCATGAACACAATCAGCCATGCCCCCAACACCTGCACATGCTCCCAGTTCCGTCCATATACGCTTCCCGTCAGCCATACGTAAGCCTGCTGCACATCGTTGATATTCCCGAACAGCAGCATCACCGTCGTAACCGCCCCGATCACCGACTCCAGCGCGATCCCGATCAATATCAACCGGATCGGGGTGCTGCTGCCTCGCTTCCAAGCCAGCCCATAAATCGCCCCCGCCGTGATCAACGCCCCCGCGAACGCCGCCCATGGCAGCAGTCCCGCCGTAGTAATCCGCAGCCACACAATCACCGTCACCGCGGCCAAACTCGCCCCGCCGCTCACCCCCAATAAATACGGGTCAGCCAGCGGGTTTCGCGTAATCCCCTGCATAATCGCGCCCGAAACCGCCAGCGTCATCCCCACCAGAAACGCCAGCGTGATTCTCGGCAACCGGAAGGTATGCACCACCAATCGGTAATTGGCGTAATCAGCGTGATCTTGGTTCACGTTAAAAATCGTTCGCACCACTTCCAGCGGTGGAATATCGTATTCGCCGTAACTGATGCTCACCACCAGCGTCACCAGCGTAAAAATCACGATTCCCAGCGCCACCAGTGGGACGCGCTTATCAAATCGGTACGAAAACCGTCCCCATCGGGGTCGTATCGTAACCCATGTTCCGCGCACAGAATGCGCATGGCTCTCGCTTGCCATCAGCGTTTCACCTTCCAGCGTGCCAACCAGATGAAAAACGGCGCGCCCACAATCGCCATCACCACACCAACCGGTAATTCCTGTGGCCGGATAATCACCCGTGCCCCCACATCAGCTACCGTGACCAATATGCCTCCCAGCACAGCCGAGTAAGGCACAACCCAGCGGTAATCCACACCCACCATGAATCGCACCACGTGCGGCACCACCAGCCCCACAAACCCAATCGGCCCGGCCAGTGAAACCGCACCCCCCGCCAGCATCACCACCACCACTGCCGCCAGCACTTTCACCCATCCGGTCTGCTGTCCCAGCCCCTTCGCCACATCCTCACCAAGGCTGATTGTGGTAATCTGTCGGCTGATGAAAAACGCCCCCGCCAGCCCCGCCAGCATGTACGGCGCGGTCTGCGTCAGCAAGGCCATATCCCGCCCCGCCAACGATCCCGCCGTCCAAAAACGTATCTTGTCCAGCGTCTCTTGATCACCGATCAGGATCGCAGTGGTGAATGAAGAAATAAACGCCGACAGAATCACCCCCGCCAGCGTCAGCTTCAGCGGTGTCGCCCCGCCCCGTCCCATCGCCCCCAGCATATACACCAATCCGGAAGCCAACCCCGCCCCGATGAATGCCAGAATCGCATAAAGCGAAAGCGGCGGATTCCCCAGCAGGAACACACCCATCACCACTGCGAACGACGCCCCGCTGTTGATCCCCAAAATCCCGGAATCCGCCAGCGGGTTGCGCGTCAGCCCCTGCATAATCGCGCCTGCCACCGCCAGCGAAGCCCCCACAATCACGCCGGTCAACACCCTCGGCAGCCGCACCGTCTGAATGATCAAATGTTGGAAGCTCGTCGAATCAAAATTGAACAGCGCCGCATATACCGTATCCGGTGTGATGTCCGCCGCGCCCAGCGTGATGCTCCACAGCACCCCCCCCACCAGCACCACAACCCCCACAACCAAACCCGGCAGCAGGAGAGATCTGCTGCCGAGGATACGCGTCGTATTTCGTGAAACAACCTTGGTTTGAACGCTCATAGTGTCAGATCAGTGAACCTCTCCACACCTCAACCACCAACAGCATTTGCTTGTAGCTCAAATTCACCGATAATCTGCGCCACCCAGCGCTCAATCCGTTCATGATTCAATTTGGATTGGTTCGTATCATCAATTCCCAAACCCATAAACTTGTCATCCACAAAAGCCAGCGATTCCCGGAACTGGTAGTGTTCGTCAAACCAGAAGCCGACCAATTCCGCGTCACGCTCAATCAGTTTCGCCCCCAGAATACCCACCGCGTCCAAAAAGTTATCAGGGTATCCATGCTGGTCGCCAATGCCGAAGATTGCGATCTTCTTACCGCTGAAGTCCAGCCCATCCAGTTGCGGGTACAAAATATCCCAATCATCTTGCATCTGCCCGATGTTCCACGTCGGAATCCCCAGAATCAGGCAGTCATAATCCAGTAGGGTGCTCAGGTCTTTCACCTCGCCGATATTCACCGCGCTAATCGCTTCCATACCGGCCTTAACCCACGCATCTTCCACCATCTCAGCGATATACTCGGTGATCCCTGTGCTGCTCCCATAAAACAGCCCCACTCGCTTCGAAGCATCCGGCGCAGCCACCTCAACAGCAGCTCTGCTCGCCATACCATCTCCCGCCTGCGCCAACTCGTGAATCCAGCGTTTCGCCTCATCCACTTCCCGGAACACACCTCCCGGAATGCCCCAGTTATACTGGGCGAACCGGTCGTTATTCTCCACGCCGCGTTCCCATGCCTCAGAGTCTTGTGCCATGTAGTACTGCATCACCTCCGGCGTGAACACCCGCGCAAACCCCAGATTAATCTGTGCTGTTCTATCATGGTAATCTCGCCGGAAGTCGTTAATCAAACGGCTGATTTCAGCCTCATGTTGCCGGTGATCCTCTTCATTTTCATCTTCATGATGCTCATGCGGCTCGGAAACCAGCACCACCCCGAACCGCACACCCTTTTCCACCCAAGCAATCCATTTATCAATCAGCTTACGATAATCATCCGGGACTGCATGCTCATCCCCTGTATAAACCACAAGGCATTGTGGGTCGCGCTCATCATATCGAAACATCACCAGACTCCTTCCACATAATACCGGGCTAACCGGTTGCCTCAGTCGCTTCTGCCACCACCGGAATTTCCACACCCATCGCTGCCAGCACAGTATCAACCAGCAGTTCTGCCGAATACGGCCCGCCGAAGAACCACACATCACCGCCCAGCCAGTACGCCTTCTCAGACTTCACAAAGTTCAAACTGCTCCACAGAGGTGATTCAAGGAAAATATCGTTGTCGCTCTCCGGTGCCACATAAAAGAAATTAAAGTCACGGTCAGCCAACGCCACGAAACCTTCAATACCCGCTTCCGTAAAACCATACTGCTGCGGCTCAACATCCCAAGCATTCTCCAACCCGATTTGCACCAGAATCTGGGCGGCTAACGCGTTATCCGTGAACAAACGGAAAGTCGCCACACTGTCAGTCGTCCACCCCTGCGACAGGATAAACGACTCACCACCACGTCCCGCCGCTTCCAGTGCTGCCGCAGCCTGCGAGAAGTGCGCTTTCAACCCCTCCAACACTGCGTCAGCTTCGGTTTCGTGGTTCACCGCCGTAGCAATCGTATTGAACGTATTCAACATCTCATCAAACTGTGAGACCGATAAATCTGTCGGATACGGATCGAACACCAGCGTCGGGGCAATCGCGCTCAAATCATCGTAGTTCTGCCCTGCGCGGAAGCCCACCGCGATAATCAGGTCAGGGTTCAGTTCGGCAATCGTTTCCAGATTCGGCTCCTGTCGCCGTCCCACATCCACCACATCCTCGCCCAGCGCCACCGGAATCTTCACCCAATTGTTGTAGCCTTGAATATCAGCCACGCCCACGGGTTGCACTCCCAGCGCCAACAAATCTTCAACATATGTCCATTCCAGTGCCACCACCCGTTCTGGATTTTCCGGAACACAACTCTCGCCGAATACATGGGCGATAACCCGTGTCCCCTCCTCGCAGTTCGCCGTCTGTGCGCCTGCTCGCCCCAGCCCCCCGAACATCAACGTGAGAACCAAAATCAAAACAGGCATCTTATGTCGCAAAGGGATCTTCATGAAATACCTCTTGGTTGGGTTTATAAAAGATGAACTGAGGAGATTCCCTCAACTGCTAGGGAATGATAAGGGCAGCACCAACCCGGAATCCACACAACCAATTAAGCGCAGGGTTTCACCCGCGCCTGTGAATCACACGCATCATCGAAAAAGAAAATCTGTCTGCTGTAAAATTCAATGGAATCCGGAGGGGAACATCGGGGGAACGGTGGTTAAACTTTCAATGGACGGTCGTTAATTCTCGACCTCCTCATCAGCCGCTGGCTCTTTCTGTTCCGCCGCCACAGCCTTACGCTTGTTCGGCAAAACCTGTGGCAAAACCTGCTGCACCAGTTCATCCATCGCGTATCCATAACCGAAAACATTCACCGAACGCTTCGACTTCATCTTGAACTGCACCCGCCACGATCCGGTTCCGATAAACGTCTCCAGAACCAGAAAGTACAATCCCAGCACGATGCCGATCACACATCCGAACAACTCACTGCCTACGTCATAATTGCTGTGCGAACTCATCGAACTGTTGCCCCAGTTCGCGTACAACGCCTCAAAACTGATCAACCCGCCCACATCCGGCTCGTACCACACCACATCCGCCCATTTGACATTCTGTGCCGCTTTGCCCTCGCGTGTACACCGTAACCCCGTTTCATCCACCTCGATCATCATCGGCTTATATACCCGCAGCGCGATCAACAGCAGTGGGATACAAATCACCCCCGAAACAGCGATGAACACCCCCACAAAAAACACTATTCTCGGCACAACCGAAACCTCAGGCAGGCTCACCCATCGCCACAAATTGGACGAAAGCCAGATCACCGCCAACCCCACCACCACCAGAATACCCGCCCGCACAAACTGGCTCACACCAGCAGCCCGCTCGAACCGATACTGTTTCGGTAGCTGAACGCTCATAGTAGCTTCATGCTCCTCTGATGCCCGTTAACTAAACCACTGCCCAATTTCAGTATATATAAAAAGAGTGGGTCTGCACGAACCCACTCTTTTGCTGATTATTCAGTTCTGATCGGCCTCTTTAGTTCACGTTCTCAAAGATACCTGCCGCGCCCATCCCGCCGCCGATGCACATCGTCACCATGCCGTACCGGCTGTTCCGCCGCTTCATCTCATGGATAAGCTGCACCGTCAGTTTAGCGCCCGTACAACCCAGTGGATGCCCCAGCGCGATAGCCCCGCCGTTCACATTCACCTTCTCCGGGTTCATCTCCAGGGTACGGATCACCGGCAGCGCCTGTGCGGCGAAGGCCTCGTTCAGTTCAATCAGGTCGAGGTCTTCGATCTTGATCCCCGTCCGCTTCAACAGCCTCGGCACAGCGTTAATCGGCCCCACACCCATAATCTCAGGCCGCACACCGGCCACATTGAACCCTACAAACCGCGCCAGCGGCTTGAGTCCCAACTGTGCCGCCTTGCCCGCCTCCATCACAATCACCCCCGCCGCGCCATCGCTCAACGGGCTGCTGTTTCCCGCCGTCACGCGGCCACCCTGCCGGAAGACCGGCTTCAACTTCGCCAGCCCGTCCACCGTCGTCTCGCGTCGCAGGTGCTCGTCCGTATCAAACTTGGCCTGAATCATCTGCGGTTTACCGTCCGCGCCGATCACCGTCTCTTCGATCAAGAATGGCACGATCTCACTGGCAAACTTACCCGCGTCCATCGCCTGCGCCGCCTTCTGATGGCTCTCATACGCGAACCGGTCCATATCCTCTCGGCTCACATTGAACTCATCCGCCACCCGTTCTGCCGTGTGTCCCATGCTCATATACACGTTCGGATCATATTCCGCCATATACGGGTTCGGGCTGATCTGGAAACCGGTCATCGGCACTAACGACATCGTTTCAGCACCGCCCGCGATGATCACATCCGCGCCGTTCGCGATCACCCGCTCCGCCGCCATTGCAATCGTCTGCAACCCGCTCGAACAAAACCGGTTCACCGTCTGAGCCGGCACTTCTACCGGCAAACCCGCCCGCAGGCTGATCACCCGTGCGAAGTTCAACCCCTGCGACCCTTCCGGCATCGCGCATCCCACAATCACATCATCGATCTCAGCCGGGTCGAGCTTCCCGTCCGTCTGGCGCATCAAATCCTGAATCACTACTGCCGCCATATCATCGGAACGCACATTCTGCGTTCCGCCCTTCTTCGCCTTACCCACTGCCGTCCGGCTCACCGCCACAATAACCGCTTCACGCATGACTTCGTTCCTTTTCTAGTGTTACTCGTTACTCAATCCGATCATGTTTGCTTAAGTTATGAGTTGCACACAAAAGTTGCACATTTTCACTTTTTAAGGATGTACCACCTTTGGAAAATGGAATAATGTGATCAAAATGGAGGTTCTTTGTGCTTCCACATATCACACATTGTCCCTTATCACGTTTCCAAACCTCAAGTTTGACCGATGATGGTATAAAACGATTGTGATCCAAAATGGCAGCCTGAGAGTTATCGATTGATTGTATTTCCAGAAGTCTCAACATGAACTTAAATACATTACGTTTACCATCGTGTTCTTGCCATGCATCAATCAGTTCAAACACTCCGTTATAGACCCAAATGCCATCACGTATCTTTTCATACACACGGACATATTCAGCATCGACCGATAGACCTTGTCTTACTGCTTGAGCAGCTTCATAAAACAATCCGTTCTGAGTTAATCTGCCTCCCAGATGTCGAATTGGCTGATCGACATCTTTCGGGTTAGGGCCATCCTTAGTTTTAGGTACATCATGCCCTTCATAAATAAGCAGTCGTCCATCATCCTCGATTCGATCTGAATAAGGTGCTCCAGGACGGACGCTCATCAAGATAATGCTATAAGCTGGCTTAATATGGAAATTCATTCCACGCTGAAGGCTCGTTCCTTCAGTCAAGCACATCTCAATATACGAAATTACATCACCTGGATTATGCATTTAATCCGTCCTGAAAAGTGATAATCCCTAATTCCGCAGCGGCTTATTGAACTGAAGCATATGGCTGATTCGTTCCATCGTCTTTTCCTGCGTCACCAGACTCAGGAAAGCCTCGCGCTCCAAATCCAGAATGTACTGTTCGCTCACCCACTGCGGTTGGCTCAACGCCCCGCCGGTCAGTACATAAGCCAGCTTCTTGCTGATGAACGCATCATACTCGGTGGCGTACCCCGCCTCGCGGAAACCTTCAATCCCCAGCAGCAGTGCCGCGTAAGCATCGCGCCCCGCCGCCCAGATCTTTTCCGGTTGTCGTGGCACATAACCACTCGCCAGTTGCCGCGCCACCTGCTTCGCCTCGCCTAACAAATGCGAACGGTTCATCACGATCCGGTCTTCCCCGCTCAAAAATCCCATCTCACGGGCTTCCTTCGCGCTCGTGCTCACCTTCGCCGTCGCGATCTGTTCAAATGCCTTCTGCAAATGAGGCAGCACATTCGCGTTCGGGCTGGCCGCCATCACAGGGCTGACGACTCGCCGCAGCAGTTCCTTACAACCGCCGCCCGCCGGAATCAACCCCACGCCCAATTCCACCAACCCTGCGTACAGCTCGCCGTGTGCCACCACCCGCGTCCCGCTCATCAGCAGTTCCGCGCCCCCGCCCAACGCCATGTTGAACGGTGCAGTCACCACCGGCTTGTTGTGGTATCGCATCGCTTGTGTGAAGTCCTGTAACTGTCGGATCGTCCCATCCAGTTGATCCATCAACCCGCTCTGAACAGCCATCACCACCATGAACACGTTCGCGCCGATGCAGAAGCGTTCGCCGTCGTGCCCCACCACCAGCGCGTCAAAATCGCGATTCAACAAGTCCAGCGCCTTATACCCCATCTCCACCAGATCGGCGTCAATCGCGTAAGCCTGACTGTGGAATTCCAGCAGTCCCACGCCGTCGCCCATATCCAGCACACTCGCGCTGCCATTGCTCGCCACAACCTTGTTATTCGCCTTCAAGCTGGCGATCTTAACCTCGCGTGGATCAACCTCCAGCGCCACATATTGCCCCTGCTGTGGGCTGTAATAACCGGTTGCCTGTCCTTTGGTGTCACGTTGGTAGAACGTCTTGTGTCCCGCCGCCACCATCTGCTTCACCCAATCAGCCACCGGATAACCGGCTGCTTCAAACGTTGGGATCGTCTCTGCCACGCCAATCGCGTCCCAAATCTCAAACGGCCCCGCCTCATGTGCGAAGCCCCACTTCTGCGCGTTGTCCACGTTCACCAGTGTCTCGGTGATCTCCGGCACACGGTTAGATGCATACGCCAGATAAAAAGCGTGCATATGCCACAGGAATTGCCCCGCCCGATCTGGCTCATTGATCAGCAGTCGGATTCGTTCGCCCAGCGATTCAACCTTCCGGTGCTTGCCCACGCTCTCAAATCGCGGATTCTTCGGTGCTTCATATTCCAGCGTCTCAAGGTTCAGCGGCCAGAATTCTTTCTCGCCGCCCGCCCCCTTCACCAGCTTATAAAACCCTTGTCCGGTCTTGTTGCCCAGCCACTTGTTTTCCATCATCTTCTGGGTCAGCGCCGCCATCTTCGGGTGCTTCAGGATGTCCCGCGCCCCGTCGTCCGGAATCGCGTCATACAGGTTATCCGCCACATGCACCACAATATCGAACCCGACCAGATCATTCAGCCGGAACGTCGCCGTCTTCGGATGGCCGATCAGCGGCCCCGTCAGACTATCGACCTCCTCGACGCTGAACCCGTTATCCAGCGTGTAATTCATCACCTGTGAACCGGCCATCGTCATGAAGCGGTTGCCGATGAAGTTCGGCTCATCTTTGCAAATCACCACACCCTTACCCAGCACCCGCGTCCCGAATTCCACCATGAACTTCACCGCCTCCGGGTCAGTGTCCGGGTGCGGAATCACTTCCAGCAGCTTCAGGTGGCGCGGCGGATTAAAGAAGTGCGTTCCCATAAACCGGCGCGTAAAATCGGCGCCCAACCCTTCCGCGATCGACCGGATCGGAATGCCCGACGTGTTCGTGCTGATGATCGCTTCAGGCCTCACAATCTCCGCCAGCTTCGCCATCAACCCCTGCTTCACATCCAGCCGTTCCACCACCACCTCGATCACCCAATCCACATCCTTCAGCAGATGCAAATCATCATCAATATTCCCCACCTGAATCGCCTCAATATCCGCTGCTGCGAACACCTGCGGTGGTTTGGAACTCTGCGCCTTTTTCAGGTTCTCGGTCACAATCGCGTTACGTGCCGCCGCCGCATCCCCCGCTTGTGTCCCCTTCGCCGGAATATCCAGCAGCATCGTCTTCACGCCCACCGCTGCCAGCAGCGTAGCGATGCCGCTCCCCATCGTCCCCGATCCTATGACCGCTGCTTTCCGTATCGAATAACTCATGTCACAAATTACCTTTCAATCAATGTGTGGTCTAATTTGCCGCTTCAGCATGTTGCCACTTCTGGATGATCGCCAGCGCCTCATCCTCCGTCTCAGCCACTGCGTATCGCTCCGCCATCGGAGGATACAACCGCAGGAACGTCGTCACCAGCACCCGCAGCAGCGGATGCACCCCCACGAACACCCCGCCGCCCCAATTCGCCTCAGGCTTGCTGTTCTTTATTCGCATCTGCGAAAGCGCCCCATTCGGGATAAGCCCGCCGTGAAATTGAATCAGAATGTGAACCGGATGCGGCACACTCGCCAGCATCGCGTTCACTTTCTGCACCGCTTCATCCAGATCATGCCACGTCCACTTCCCCTCAAACTCATACTTCAAAATCGTTTGTTCCGCGTTATACCAGTTAATCTGAATCCCCATCAAAATCCCTTACAACCTCATCCACTCATCAACCTACGCCAGTTCATTCCGCGAATAACCGAGGATGCGCCGCGCCACAATCAAACAGTTGATCTGATCCGTGCCCTCGTAAATCGCGTTAATCTTCGCGTCGCGCATCCATTTCTCAGCCAGCCATTCCCGGCTGTAGCCCATCGGCCCCAGCAGTTCAACCGCTTTCTGCGCGATGAACGTCACTGCGCGCCCCGCCTTCAACTTCGCCATCGACGCTTCCAAACTGTTATGCGCCCCTTCATCCAACATGTTGATCGACCGCAGCGTCAGCAAATATGCCGACCGCAGTTGCGCCTCCATCTCCAGCACATCCCGCTGAATCGCGGTTAGCTTGTGGTACGGCACACCATACGGAATCTCAACCCCGTTCTCCGCCAGCTTTTCCTTCACGAATTCCAGCGCCGCCCGTCCGATTCCCAGTGCGCTCGCCGCCACCAGAGGTCGGCTGGCATCAAATGTCGCCATCGCCCCTTGGAAGCCCTTGCTGTCCTTGCTCATCTGCACTTCCGCGCTGCCCAGAATATTATCCGCCGGAATCCGTGCATTATTGAACACAATCGACGCCGTATCACTCGCGCGGATGCCGTGCTTAATCTCCACCTTGCCGATGCTCACACCCGGCGTACCGGCCTCCACCACGAACGACTTGATGCCCGCGCGCCCTGCCGCCTTATTCACGGTCGCCCACACGATCACCAGACCGTTGGACTCTTCCAGCGCCAGCTTCCCGCTCGTGATGAAAATCTTCTCACCGTTGATGACCCACTCATTCGTTTCCTCATCAAACACCGCCGTCGTGGACATCGCCGAGTTGTCAGACCCCGCCCCCGGCTCGGTGATCGCCATCGCGCCCCACACCGGTTGGTCGCCTTCCGCGAATCGTTGCAGCAGTCGCAGCTTCTGCGCCGTCGTTCCCACTGCCTCAATCGCCGCGCCGCCCAACGCCGGGCTGGGCAAGCACAGGTAAATCCCCGTGTCGCCCCAACTCAACATCTCCACCTGCATCATCAGCCCCAGCATCCGTGTGCTGACTCGTCCCGACTTCGGCTTATCACCGCTTTCGCCGGTGCCGCCTTCCGCCTGCCGCAGCTTATCCAGTGTCGCCTTCTGCTGGTCGCGCAAGATCGGCCACATCTGCTCCACGAACGCCGTCGGGCGCTCATGCTCCCGCTCATCCAATTCGCGTGCATACGGGCGCATCGTGCTTTCCGCGATCCACCGTACCAACTGCGACTGCTGTTGAATATGCTCAGGGATTTCAAAACTGATCGTCATAATATCGCTCCCAATGTTCGCTTACTTACACAATCGCCAGTCCGTCGAACGTGGTGAATCCACGCCCGTTCCGCAGCCATCGTTCCGCCGGATACTCGCGGATGAACCCGTAACCGCCCAGCGTTTGCACCCCGCTGTCAGTCACCTTTACCACCATCTGGTCAGCGTACTGCTTCGCCAGATACGCCTCGCGCGTCGCGTCCTCGCCCTTGTCCAGCTTCCACGCCGCTTCCCATGCCATCAGCCGCGCCCCGTCAATTTCCACCGCCATCTCGGCCAGCATGAACGCAATCGCCTGATTCTGCGCGATCGGCTTACCGAACTGCACCCGCTGCTTGGCGTAATCCCGCGCATACTCGAACGAAGCCCGCCCCACGCCCACCGCCAGTGCGGCCAGTGCCACGCGCTGACGGTTCAAAATCGCCGCATAATCAATGCCCACAGCGCCGCCCAAACGTGCCGTCTCGTCCACAGTCACACCGTTGAACTGCACACGGTACGTCGGCATCGCCCGCAGCCCCATCAGCGCCTCGCGCTTCTCGATCATCACGCCCGCCGCGTTCCGTGCCACCACATACCCGTCCACGCGTCCGCTCTCGCTGTCCTTCGCGTAAACCAGCATCCATTCTGCCGTCTCTGCCAGCGGCACATACGCCTTCACGCCGTTCAGTTGGATCGTTCCGCCGCTCGTCGTCGCCGTCGTTTTCAACTCATAGGGGTCGAAGAACACCCCCGGTTCCAACAACGCCGCCGTCGCCGGGGTAATCGCTTCTTCGAGGAACAGCGGCAGCAGCTTTTCCCGTTGTTCCGCCGTCCCATACAACACCACCGGATACGCCATCAACGCCGGACTCAGCACCTGTAGCGCCACCGACAAATCGCCGAACGCCAATTCCTCCGCCGCCAGCACGCCGGTCATCGCGCTCAGTTCGCCCAGCCCGCCCAATTCTTCCGGAATAGCCGATGGAACCAATCCCATCTGCCATCCGGTCTCAATCACATTCGCCGGAATCAGTTCGCTCTCGTCCGCCTCATGTGCCACCTTCCGCACGTCATTCGTCGCGTACCGGTTGATGGTCGAAATCAATAACTGTTGATCTTCTGTTGGCGTAAATGAAACCATCATGCCTCCTCAAACAACCTTCTTTTATCAAAAGCCGATCAGCAGGCGTCACGCCCGCGCTCGTTTCCCAAAATAAACCGCGAACAGCGGCATCCCGACCAGAAAAAACAATCCCCGTATGGCGATCAACCCCGGTGCCGCCACGCCCAGCACACCCACCAGCGGGAACAGCAGCATCAATCCCATGATGATCCGCTCCAGCCACGTCTCGCGTGGGAACACCAGCCCGAACGCCAGTAGCGTGGCGAAAGCCGCCATCCACTTCAAATTCGTCAGCAGGTAAATCAGGGGGAGCGCCGGTGCTTCCAGCGGCATTCCCGCCTTCGCCCCCAGCGCATATGTGATGTAAAACGCGTTCTCGGTCGCGTCCAGTCCCGCCGTCAGCACACCCACCGCCAATCCCATCACCGCCAGCGTCCCCGCCCGTTCACGGGTCGCCGCGTACAACCCCGCGAACACCACCACATAACTGATCACGAACAGGCTGTCCGCGCCGAAGAACCCCAGCGTGATGTCCGGGTACAAATTACTCGCCTGCACGAACACATCCACCGCCACCGGAACAGCCGGTTGTGCCTGCACCCCGCTCGGCAGCGAAAAAGCCGCCGTTGCCTGCGCCACTGCCGCGATGAACGCCAGCACAGCCGCGGCGCATGCCGCCTGCCACATCGTCTTATGGTTCATGGCTTTATAACCCACCGGTGATTTCCAGCACTTGGCCGGAAACATAATTGGAAAGCTCGCTGGCGAAGAACAGCAGCGGACCTGCCGCCTCTTGCGGAGTACCGGCACGCCCCGCCGGAATCATCATGAACGCCATCTGCCGCATCGTGTCCGGAATCCCCAGCTTAATCCGCTTTCCCTCGCGTTCCGTGAAGTCCCCCGTCTCATCAGCCTGCGTCAACCGTGTCTCAATGAACCCGAAGGCCACCGCGTTCACCTGTATATTGAACGCTCCCCATTCCTTCGAAAGAGTCTTCGTCAGCCCGATCACACCCGCCTTACCCGCCGCATAATTCGCCTGTCCCACGTTGCCGCGTGTGCCTGTCGTGCTGCTGATGTTGATGATCTTCCGCGCCCGTGCAGCTCCATCGCGTTCCTTTTCCTGTTTCGCCGCCTCGCGCATATACGGCACAGCCGCCCGGATGATCTTGAATGGCGCGGTCAGGTGAATCGCCAGCATCGCCTCCCATTGCTCGTCGCTCATCTTGT
>JAFLCH010000076.1 GCA_017303775.1 Anaerolineae bacterium
CGGGCGCGGCGCGTTGATGTCCCTCGGCCAATTCCGCTCGAACACCCCCATCGCCTCTTGAAATCGCCCGTAGAATTCCGTCCCGGTGAAGAACAGGAACTGCCGTTCCCTCAGCCACTCCGGTATCAGCGCCCATGTCGGCTTCGGCAAATCATACTTACCGGTCTCCGTGTTCAGCCAGAACTCGCCCTCCAGCACCACCGGAATGATCGGGCGGTTTCGCTTGTGGGCGTAATCCAGTTCCGCCATGCACACATCGCTCTGCAAACTGCCCGCCGAAAGATGAAACACGAACACATCGCACCCGATGATCGCGTCCACAATCGCGTCCCACCAGTGCGGGCTGGCCGGAGGTAGGTTGTGCTTATCCTGCCACGTCACATACCGCGCTGTCCCGTCCTCATGCCGCAGCAAACCCAGATCCCGCGCGATCTTATCCACCTTCGCCGCGTCGCTGCTGCGGTAGCTGATGAAGAGCTGCTTCATTTTCTCGCTCATACATCCCTCGCTCTGCCTTCCCACCCCCTACTATTCATAGCAGAAATGCGCCGCGCCTGCTCTCAAAGTTTACTTTCCGTTTGTAGAAACAAACCCCGCCTTCACAAATGACCCCTCATGACCCCAAAATTACCTGCTCTTCCTGCAAAACAGGTGTCATTTACAACCCCCCGTACCCCACCACAAACTGCTCAATCTCCGCCATCGTCGGTGAAAAATTGGAACACCCATGCCGTGTCACCACAATCGCCCCACACGCATTCCCCAACCGCACCGAACGGTACAAATCCCACCCGTTCACCAACCCGTACAAAAACCCCCCGCCAAACGCATCCCCCGCCCCCAAAATGTTATAAACCTCCACCGGAAATCCCGGCACATCCACTGCCGCCTTTCCGCTTTCATGAATACGTGCCCCGTGTTCCCCTCGCTTCTCGATCAGCAGCTTCGGCCCCAACGCCAGAATCCGCTCAATCCCCACCTGTACATCACCCTGAATTCGTGTCGCTGTCTCGCTTCGTGTTTCTTCCATCTGCTCCGAAGCCGTCAATGTTGTCGCCTTAATTTCGTCCTCGGTACCAATCACCACATCCACCAACCGTAATGCCGAACGCACCGCTACCCCGAACGCTCTCACGTCATGCCACTGGCTCGGCCTAAAATCCACATCAAACACCACGGTCGCACCAGCATCTCTTGCTGCCTCTGCCGCGTACAACGTCGCACTCCGGCAAGGATCTTTCGCCAGATTCGCCCCGCCGAACTCGAACACCTTGCAATCCGTCGCCGGTGACTTCATCACATCGTCAATCGAAAGTTCCACATCCGCACAATTATCACGGTAAAACGTCACCGGAAACTTGTCCGGTGGCTCAATCCCCAGCACCACCGCACTGGTTCTGTGTCCCGGCTTTCGCGGAATATACTGTGTCGCAACCCCTTCCGTGTTCAAGAAGTTCACCACAAAATCGCCCACCGAATCATCGCCCACAGCCGTTAGCAGCGCCGTCTTCAACCCCAACCGCCGTGCTCCTACGCAAATATTCAACGGTGAACCGCCCACATAAGCCGCGAAACTCTTGATGTTCACAAACGCCGAACCAACATCGTTCGAATACAGGTCAATCGAACTCCGTCCCATCGTCAGCAGATCATAAGTTTTAGTCATATTCACATCCGTTTTTTAGGGTGTTATTGTAGCAATAGGCCTGATCGACCAGCAAACACCTACCACTTAAGCCGACTTTTCCTGAATCAAGAAATCTTAATTCTAAACCTATTGACGCCCAACGAATCTGCCCCTACTCTAAAAATAGTGGTTTATCAAACATCATCCGGTTCATTTCAAGGAGAACTCAAATGCTGTACATGCCTCGTGAAGAAGGTCAAGGTCTCGTCGAATACGCTCTGATTCTGGTTCTGGTCGCCGTCGTCGTCATCGTTATTCTGGCGCTGCTTGGCCCGGCCATCGGTAACATCTTCTCGAATCTGGTCGTCAACCTCTAATTCGTTTTCACAATAACGCGGGGTGGTGTGCTTCTCATGCCACCCCGTTCTAAATCCGTCAAACGCTCCTCGACCTTAATGCCAGTCCCCATATTGTAAGTTTGCTGTAAGGGATAGGGGATATGTTATAATGAAAAAAATAACACTGGTATGTATTGAATATGGACACTTATCCCGATCCTTCGATGGAGCGCTTCCACAAAACGCTTAAGATTGCGATGAAGAATGAAGCGCTGCTTATGATTATGGATACCCTCGTTAAAATGGCTGAAGTGATGATCGACAAAGGCGAAAAAGAACGCGCCGTCGAAATTCTCACCATCGCCATGCAGTATCCCATGAGGCAGGCTACCCGCACACGTGCCGAGTCACTATACAGTGATCTTGAATCCGAAGTGTGTCCGCGCGTCATCCTTGACGCCAAAACACTGGCTGAGGAAATCACGCTTGATGACCTGATGGAAGCCATCCTCGGTCGCGAATAGATCGCTCACTAACAACGATAACCCTCAAAGACGAGCCAGTAGTGACTCGTCTTTGTTTTTTACCTGACTTTGTTGAATTGTCAGGAAGAGCTTACGTTCCCGTTTGACTGCTTGGCGTTTGCCACAGAGTGCAGTATAGTGAGTCGTGTCTTTAGCACTTATCTGCACAGGTAGTTTCCCAAATCATGCCCAGCCCTGCTGAACGTACTCGCATCAGCCAGTTAACTTCCACTTACAGTCCAGACGAACCCCCACGCCTGCCCATGGATTTTGGTGATCTGCTCTCCCTGATGTGGCGGGTCGACAAACACGCAGATGATTCGGCCAAAGTTCGTTACTACCGTAAATGTGCGCTGGCATTAGTGGAAGGGCTTGGCCTCAGTGGTCGCAGCCTCTCCCGCCTCATCGAAATGACCACCCCCGGCCAGCTCTACCAGCAGCTTCCCAACGCTCCTTATCGCGGCACCAGTCGCCTTGTCGATGCACAAGACCGAAAAGCCGCCATCGGGCAGTTAGCTCAGCTTCGGCTGGACGTACTCCGCATCGGCACTTACCATGACCAGTGGCCTGTCAGTTGGCCGGGCAGTGGCATCATGGACACCGAGCTACGAGACCGCGTCTTCGCCGTATTATTCACCGCTTTGCAGGGACAGTACGAAAACTTTGGTCGCCTGCTGCTGGTAGTCGATATTGTTCTCGGTGATCTCCTCGTCGGAATCGAACACAATCGGGAAATCAGCCTGCACCGCCTGATTGCCGAATTTAATTATCCCAACTTTGCTGATCCCAAAGTCCGTGCCGCCTTCTACAGCAGCACCATCTAAAGCGCACATCCACTGCTTTCCCCATACAATAAAAAAGCCGCCCGTATCGAATCGAGTACGAGCGGCTTTTCGTTTCCATCAATCACAGAAATAGGGTTTATTGATTTTCAGCCCGTCCCGGATGCCGGAACGAAACCGACATTACCAGCTTCCCTAAACGCAGTTCATCACCATGCCGCAGCACGCGTACTTCCTTTGGCATCATCCGCTGCCCATTCAGGTATGAGCCATTTGCGCTCCCTAAATCAGCTACCAGCGCTGTGTGATGCTCCTTATCATACTGCACCGACAGATGTAACCGCGAAACACCCAGATCAGCACCGTGTTTGTTGCTCAGGTCAATATCCGGTGAAAGCACGCTGCCCTTCACACTCCGTCCGACGATCATTTCATGGTCGCTTTTCTGTGGGCGCATCTCATAACTATCTGTTGTACCTCGCACACGTAACACGAGGACCGAATCTTCGCCAAAGAATTCGCTCTGCAACGGTTCAACCGTTTTTTCATTCAGCACACGTGTATCATATGCTCCCTTAACCGGCTCCAACAACTGTCCACAAGCGTAACAAAACACCTCGTGTCGCTGGTTGGTCTTGCCGCAGCTTGGGCAGTTGATCCACACCACATCTTCACCATTCGCAGCGCTAGCTGGAGCGGATGCGGTTGGTACAGCCGGTATCGGTGCAGGTGCGCTCTGTGGAGCAGGGGCAGACACCTTAGCGATCGGCTTGATGCTCGAAATTTTGGGAGCGGCGGCAGGAGGTGCCGGGGGTGGCTGCGGCGGGGCAGCCTTGGCGGCTGCGTTATTAGTCGCAGGCGTAGAGCCGGACTCGTGCTGGCGCATCAACGCGGCAAGAGCTTCCCGGTCAGACTTATCCAACACTTCAATATGAAAGCGCAGCACGTTCAATGCGGCTTTTGCATCGAGTCCATTATCTCGCATCCGCGAATATTCAGCGAAAATATCTTGCATCTGCCGCACGATGTAATCTCCCGTAATACGTGCCACCTTAAATCTCATTTTGATAGTATTCTCAGGAAAGGTCAAGAGAATGACCATCAAATAATTGTGAATTTATGACGTTTGGCACCTCAGACATGATATGATAGTCTATTCAAAAGGGGTATGCGCCTCTGCATCCTCATGAGCGCAATCGCTTTACTTTATGCATCAGGACGGGCATTTTCGCATGGTCAAAAACAGCTTTCGGATTCTCTGTTTGACCCTTATTCTCTGGGTCACGCTTCCACTCGCCGCACAGCAGGAAACGCCTACGCCGCCGTCAATTGGCCCTACCCTCAACTCCATTCGCTCTCGTGGCCAGCTTTCCTGTGGGGTAGATCAAAACCAATTCGGCTTCGGCTATTTGGACCCGAATACCGGTGAAGTCACCGGCTTTCAGGTCGACCTCTGCCGCGCCATCGCCACCGCGATTTTCGGCGATCCACTGGCTGTCGAATTCCCCCCCTTTAATGATCCTGCGCTAGCCATTGAAGCTCTTCGCAGTGGTTCGCTCGATATCCTTATGACGGTTTCACCCGTCACCATTAACACAGCCGCAAATGGTCTGGAATATGGCCCGACCTACTTCTTCAGCGGGCAAAGCATCCTTACCCGCAGCGACGAATTGATCGCGGATTGGGCAGCCTTAGCCGGACGCTCAGTATGTGTGGTTACGGATAGTCTGGCACAGTCCGAACTCCCCGCACATATGCGCCGTTTACAACTGTCGCCTGTTCAATTGGTTCCCCAAGTCTCACAGCAAGCCAGCTTTCAGGCGCTCCAGAATGGCCAGTGCGACGCGCAAAGCGCCGACTACACCGATCTTGCCATTCTCCGCCAGCGCTCTGGCAATCCCACCGGTTTTACGCTGTGGGAAGGCAGCGCCACCCGTTACACGAGCCAACCTTATGCTCCGCTCATTCGTTACGGTGATGATCAATGGTCAGATATTGTCAGCTATACGCTCTACGGTCTCATCAACGCCGAGCAGTACGATATCACCAGCGAACTTGTCACGACTCTCGAACGCCAGCGAGTCGGGACGACGGGTGATCCTGAAACTGATACCGTTTATTTGGCGCGGGTTGGCTCCACAATCGCCAGCCTTGTGGATGAAAATCTCGGCTTCGGAATTCGGCTGGGTTTAGCCAACAATTTCATGCTCGCCGTCATCCGCGATGTTGGCAACTACGGCGAAATCTTCAACCGGAACTTCGGTACCACCGCCAGTTTGCCCCTCCCGCGCGGCTTGAATAATCTGGTTCAGCGGGGTGGCCTCATCTATGCTCCGCTGTGGCGCTGACGAACCGTTCAAATAATGAACCTCAAATAAAATGGCGCGTCCACAACAGGACGCGCCATTTTATGATTCAGCATCTTCAGTGAAGAAAAATTCAGGACGCTGTGCCTTCGTAAACCAGCACACCACCCGCATACGTCACCACAAGCTGCGTCCCATTGATCTGGAAACTAGTCGCAGTTTGAAACGCCGTCAGATAATCTGCTTCCTGCTGCATCACCTCTTCGCTGCAAGCCATCAACGTGCTCCCCAACTGACCAATCGTCAGCGTCCCCGCGTCATAAACAAACGGGCCAAAGTAGCTGTTGCAGCCTGAACTGCCAGAAACACCCTGTTCGTTGAACTGAGCGGTAATCGGGGAATCCACACGCGCTATAACTGGATTATCTGCCGCCCCATATGAAATCAGAGTCCACGTCATACCAGCCAACCCGCCAAAGCTAGAGCCGCTGCTCGCAGCATCGCTGGTCGGGATAGGCAGCGGTTCCGGTTGTGCGATGCCGCCAAACACCAACACCCCTTCCGGATAACCAATCCGCAGTTGGCCTTCAAAGATTTCAAAAGTCGTTGCCCCTTGCAGCGCTGCCAAGAAAGTACTTTCCTGTGTCATGACCGGCTCGGCGCAGGCCATCTGAGTCGTGGCAAGTGCCCCGAACGACAACCTACCCACATCATAAGTGAAAGAGCCTGTGTAGCTGTTGCAGCCCGCCGTTCCGGATACCCCCTGCTGGGTGAAGGTCAGTGTAACCGGCACTTCTGGCACCGGTGCAATTGGCGCATCTACCGGCCCATAAGAAACGAGTGACCAAACCACGCCACCCAGGCCGCTCAATGAAGCATCCCCTTCAGGAACAACCGTCGCTTCAATCGGTGCTTGTGGGCTGATGACCGCCCCGCCACCAAAATTCACCGAGAGCACCACGGCATCAAAAACCGAGAGCACAGGGCTGAAGTCCGCCGCTTGGCCATTATTCAATGCGGCGATACTCTGGTTCAGATAATCGGTGAACGAGGCCACGAACGCATCATAATTAAAGTCTGACGGAATCTCCGCCGGAAACAACGTTGTATTCGGGTGAGCGATCAACGAAATGTAGCGGGTTCCATCAAGGCTCAAACCTTGGAAGGTGTAATAAAATTCACTGCCGACAAACGGTGAGACATCCTGCCGGTAAGCCGTCACATAGCTGATCCCCCGCACCGCTGCCGTTTCCACATACTGCGCCCGTGCCCGAATCACCTGCGAAGCAGGCATAATCGGCAGGAATGGCAGTGTATTGCTGGCATCATCCAATGTCGGGGTCAAATAGCTGCTCAGGTCAGGCCGCCCATCCAACAGCATTTGCAGTTGTTGGAGTTCAGCTTGCTGGTTGGGATAATTTGCGAAATCTGCTGTGTTATACAACCGGATCGCCAGCGGAGCATCGAAAATACTCGGCGTGCTCTCGGAATTAGAGATTGCAAATTGGGTATGACGCACTTCCGGCCCGCCCGGTTGTTCAAGGCCGGGATCATCGCCCGCGAACACGTCTATGTCTATCCGGCTCGCTAAACTCGTGTCATAACTGAAGCTGAAGTCATTGTAGCCTACCGTAGCGGTCGCGGTTTGCTGTGCCAGTGTAGGCAGCGTCAACAGCCCTACAATCACCATCATGATAAACATTTTGAATTTCATCGATTAAACCTCCTGTCAATACCATCAAATCCGGTTCAGGGTACGCCTAAAAGATAATTATTTCAATTGACGTTAAACCTATGTTTACCTGACGTTATCCGCTTTGTCTAGCCTACAAAATCACGAATAGGCTGTCAGGCAGTGAGAGGGCAGCCCATATGCCGAACTGCCCATTACTTGAAAGTTGACGGGAGGAGTTAAAAATCGTGAGGTGTATTTCGAGTATTAAATCGGCTGGTCAGGCGGATGAAGCTGCATGCTCAACCCGCCATCCACCACCAGAACATGACCGGTGATGTAACTGGCATCCGTAGAAGCCAAAAAAGCTACCGCCGCCCCAATGTCCTGCGGGCGTCCGGGTTTGTTCAAGCTGATGTAGCGGGCCACATCACGCACATAGTCGCTGTCTGCTGCCGAGTTCGGGTCAAGATTCATCGGAGTCCAACCGGGTGCAACAGCGTTCACACGAATACCATGTTCGCCCAGATCCATCGCTAGATTGCGGGTCATCGCTTCCACCGCCCCCTTCATCATCCCATACGGTAGCCCCGGCAGTTGAGATCGTCCCGCCCCCACCGACGAAATGTTAACGATGCTGCTGTCGCTGTCTGACTGCATCACCTCTGCGGCACGTAAGCTCAACAACAACGGAGCACGCGCGTTAATCAACCATTGTGAGTCGATCAATTCCGGCGGCAGTTCACGCACCCGTGCCCGCCGGATGTCAGCCGCGTTATTGACCAGCAAGTGCAGCCCGCCGAATGTCTCCAGAGCCACATCAACCAACTGCCTGCAAAACGCCGCTTCGCTCAAATCACCTGCCACACCCGTCACGTCTGCGCCCAATTCGCGCAGCACGGTGCTGGCTTCAGTCACCTCTATTGCGTCCAACCCGCTCAGAACCAGCTTCATACCTTCACGTGCCAGCCGCGCAGCAATCCCCAGCCCGATGCCACGACTCGCGCCGGTCACCAGCGCCACCCGCCCTCGCAGTTCCGGGTAGCGTGCAGGCAAGTGATCGAACACGGTAGCCAGATCATGAGCGCGCATTACCAATCCTGTACACTACCATCTGCGCGACGCAGCGTCGGCAGATATTCCGTCGGATGATAAGGGTAACGTGCCGCCGCCTGTTCATCCACATCCGTGCCCAATCCGGGCGCGTCGGATACGTGCAGGTGCCCGTTCTCTAGCCACGGCCCGCCGGTGAATACGTCCTCAATCTCCACCGGGAAAATCGAGCTTTCCTGTACTCCAAAGTTGGGGATCGCCATATCGACATGCACATTAGCCGCATGTGTGATCGGCGCTACATCCGGCGGCCCATGAAAAGCCATCTGTATGTGATAGGCCTCCGCCATCACCGCGATCTTGCGTGCCTCGCTGATGCCACCGATGTGAGCAATATCAACACGCACATAATCAATGAGCTGCTCGGTGATCAACGGCAGGCATTCCCAGCGGTGATTGAACAACTCGCCCATCGCCAGCGGAACCCGGCTGTTCTGCCGCACCAGTCGCAGGCTTTCTTTATGCTCAGGACGAATCGGATCTTCAAGGAATAGGGGATGATAGGCTTCTAGCGCACCTGCCAGTTGGCTAGCCTGAATCGGCGTCAATCGCTCATGCACATCATGCAGGATGAGCGGTTCGTCACCCAATTCCTGCCGCAGGTACTCGAACAACGCAGGGATCGCCCGCAGGTAGGGTGCGTCTTCAAACGGCTGCGAATAAGTCGTCCGATCCACCCATGTTGTATTGGGAAAACTGCTCGTGCTCGGCACATCCACCTGCGCCCGGAACGCCTTGAAGCCCAACGCCTGCGCCGCGCGAATATTATCCGCGATTTCCTGTGCATCGCGTCCATCACAGTGCCGGTAAGCCATTGCGCTGGCGCGGGTCGGCCCGCCCAGCAGTGAATAAACCGGCAGCCCTGCCACCTTCCCTTTGATGTCCCACAACGCCAGATCAACAGCCGCCAGCGCCGTCATCAACACCGGTCCGCCCCGCCAGTAAGTCCCTCTAAACAGATACTGCCATGTATCCTCAATTCGACCGGGATCGCGCCCGATCAACAGCGGTGCGATATGGTCGCGCAGCGCGGCGGCCACCGCCAATTCGCGCCCGTTCAACGTCGCGTCTCCCCACCCGTATAATCCCGGTTGATCAGTCTCGATCTTCAACAAAACATAATTGCGTCCGGGGCAGGTGATCAGCACCTTCACATCAGTAATTTTCATAGTCGCTTCCATCACAAAAAAGCTGTACAATATCAAATATAAATTATATCACATTTTACCTGAGGAGGAAATGTTTGGCGCTCCAATTAACCCCCATCGCCTTTGGTACCGGCTCATTCCGTGGCTTATACCGCGAAGTCCCGGATGATGAAGCCATTCAAGCCATCCACGCCGCCCTTGACCGTGGCCGGATGATGATCGACACCGCTCCATGGTACGGGGAATTTCAGGCTGAAAGCATCGTCGGGCGTGCTTTACAAGGCCGCCCCCGCAGCGATTACCTGATCTCGACCAAAGTCGCCCTGTGGAGCGTGAACCGGCAGGCTGTACGTGGCTATCGCCGCGATGAAGTCCTCTGGAGCTTCGAGGGCAGCCTCAACCGTCTGGGGTTGGAGAGTGTCGATCTCATCCACATTCACGACCCGCTTGAATCCGAATTTGAACTCATCGTCTCGGAAACCTATCCTACTGTTGCCAGCCTGAAAGAGCAGGGCTTGGTCGGGGCGATTAGCATTGGCACAGGGACTCTTGCCGCCGCCGAACGATTAGCCGACGTTCTGCCGCTGGATTGTGTCATGATCGCAGGCCGTTACACGCTGTTGGATCAGTCCGCGTTACCCTTTCTGAATCGCCTTGCAGATCGCGGCACACCGGCCATCGCTGCCGGAATATACAGCACCGGCATCCTCGCCACCGGAGCAGTGCCCGGTGCCAAGTTCAATTACGGTGATGCGCCGCCAGATATACTGGAACGGGTGCGCCAGCTAGAAGCAGTCTGCGCCCGTCATCAGGTCTCGCTCAAATCTGCCGCAGCCCAATTCGTCCGTGCCCATCCGGCTCATCACTCCATCGTCATGGGCATCGAAAGTCCCGCTCAATTGCACGAGACTCTTGCCGCCTTCGACTCACCCATTCCACCCGAATTCTGGCACGAACTCAAATCCCTACAGCTCATTCATCCTGAATCACCCATTCCGGAAGCATCATCATGAACCCCGATACCTTTCGCAACCCCATCATCCCCGGCTTCTATCCCGACCCATCCATCTGTCGTGTCGGAGAAGATTATTATCTCGTCACCTCGACCTTTGAATGGTTTCCCGGTGTGCCCATCTTCCACAGTCGTGATCTGGTACACTGGCAGCAAATCGGTCACGCGCTGCACCGTCCTTCGCAGCTCAATCTCGACTCGGTCGCTCCCTCCAGCGGTATCTTCGCCGCCACCATTCGTTACCACGACGGCCTATTCTATGTGGTCACCACCCTCTCGGATGCCCAGCACAAACGCCGCAACTTCATCGTCACCGCCTCTGATCCGGCTGGCCCGTGGTCAGATCCTTACGTGCTGGATGATGCTCCCGGCATTGACCCATCTTTGTTCTTCGAGGATGGTCGCGCATGGTACGCCGGTAATCGTACCCCCGGCGGCGAAGATCATCGCCACACCTCGCGCCGTGAAATCTGGTTGCAAGAACTCGACTTGACCACCATGCAGCTCACCGGCCCTAAAATCGTCCTCTGGAAAGGGATGACTCAGGGGGAGGGTGTGCCCGAAGCCCCTCACATCTACCACATCGGAGATTATTACTATCTGCTGGTGGCCGAAGGCGGCACCTTTCATGAACACTGTGTCACCCTCGCTCGCAGTCGCCACCTCGAAGGCCCTTACGAAGACTGCCCGAACAATCCTATCCTCACGCACCGCCATCTCGGTCTGGATTATCCCATCTCCAATGTCGGTCATGCCGACCTCATTCAAACCCAAACCGGCGAATGGTGGATGGTGCTGCTAGGATCACGCCCATATGGCGGTTACTTCTACAATCTGGGGCGAGAAACATGGTTAGTACCGGTGCGCTGGGAACAGGATTGGTTGGTCGTCAGCCCCGGCACCGGTCGTGTCGAGTGGCAGTATCCGCGTCCCAATCTGCCGCTGCATCGCTTTCCAGCCGCACCCGCTTGTGACCACTTCGACAAACCAGAACTGGCGCTCATCTGGAATTTCTTGCGCACCCCGCGTGAAGCATTCTGGTCGCTGCATGAAAAACCCGGCAGTCTGCGCCTCAAACTAGGGGCAGGTCGCCTCACTCAACATGTGAACGCCCGCCTCATCGCCCGCCGCCAGCAGCACATCAGCTTTGCTGCCCGTGCAGCCATGCACTTTCAACCCGCCGCGCCCAATGAATGGGCAGGGCTGGCGCTCGTCCAGAATGATCGCTTCCATTTCCGCTTGGTCTGTGGGCAGAACTCGCAAGGCATCGCCATCATCTGTCTCATACAATGCGAAGATGGGCAGGAAACCACACGAGTCTCACATCATCTGCCGGATTACACCGGTACACTTTACTGGAAAGTCGAAGCACACGGCCAAGCCTACAACTTCGCCTATGCCCTCACGCCCGAAGCATGGATCACCCTCGCTGCGGAAGTTGATGGCCGCGTCCTCAGCACACCACGCGCCGGCGGCTTTACCGGTGCTTATATCGGCATGTTTGTCGAAAGTGAAGATCAACCGTCCACCAGCGTCGCTGATTTCGATTGGTTCGAATATTATGGGCTTTGAGGCTCTAAAACCAACCGATCCCCCACTTGTAGCATCCGCAGACTGAATGGAGGTGGGGCGGCATAATAGGCCTCGAACAACTGCCCGAGGTCGCCGCTAAACGCGCGCCAGATTTCCCAATGACACGGAATCAACAGGCGTGGCTGCAAGCGGCGGCCTGCGCGCAGGAGATTCTCTGCGCTCAAGTACCATGGCACACCGTAAGCCAGCACCGCCACATCCAACCGGTGCGCCGCGCTCACCGCGTCCAACAGCGGCGTATCCTGCGTATCCCCGGCGAAAAACAGCTTCACACCCTCACATTCCACCACATATCCGACCGGCCCGTGCGCCGCCGGATCATCCGTCGCGAAGACCGAAAGCCGCACATCGCCCATCGTGAGCTTTGCTCCGGCTTCCACCGTCACAATGCGATCATCCACGATGCCGTAGTCCAGCATCGCCCGTGTCGAAGCCGCCGGCCCCACAAATTGAGCCTGCGTATGTGCTTGAATCGGCAGCAGCGTTTCGCGGTGGCAGTGGTCGATATGCTCATGAGTCGAAAGCACGACATCCGCCTCACGAATCAATTCCGCATCAATCGGGATCGCCACCGCGCGGTGCAGTCCAGCCGGAGAATCCGGCGGCGTCCCGCCCAGATAAGGATCAATCCAGATCAAACTGTGTGGCGTGCGCAGTGCAAAACTGGGACCGCCCAGCGCCCACAGCAGCACCCCGCGTTCAACCCGCGTTTGCTCAATTTCGTCTAGAAAGTCGCGCGTCCAAGTTAGTGTATCGTTCATCAACCGCGTTCCTCCAGACGATAAACTCGTGTCGCCGTTCCACTGAAAATGGCCTCCTGCGCCGCTTCTGGCAGATCAGCACAAGCCGCGTGAATCAACCGTGAATCATCCTCAAACGTCCCCGCCCACAGCAGAATCGGATAATTACTTCCGTAAATCAACCGTTCTGCCCCGAACAACCGCACGGCTTCCTGCACATACCGTTGCAGCGTTTCGGCCTGTAGCGGGCGTGGATCAGCCGAAGTCATATGACCGGAGAGTTTCATCACCATGTTCGGCAGCGCTGCCACCGGTGCAAGCTGTTCCGCCCACGCCGCCGCCCCATCAGGAGTCATGCGCGGCAGACCGAAGTGAGCCAGCACAAACGTCAGTTCCGGCGCAGCCTGTGCCAGCTTTATCACCAGCGGATACGCTTCCGCGTCCGCGATGATGTCGCATGCCAGCCCGTGCTCGCGCACCACTGCCGGAATCACCACGTCCGCCTCGCTGTGCAGCCATGGCAGCCGTACCCCGCACAAACGCTCAACATACGCGCTCGGCGGATCATTCACGCTCGCCCAGCCGATCACACCCTTGATCCAGCGGTGTTCTGCCGCCAATTCCAGCATGTACCCGATCTCTTCCGACGTATTCGCCGCCTCCACCAGCAGCGCACCGTCAATGCCGCACTTCTGCAATAGCGGTTCAACCTCTGCCGCCGTCACATTCCGGTAAAGCAGGGTATCTTCTGGCGAAAGCCAATGGTAATGTAACCGGTCGAGATCCCATAAATGGAGGTGTGCATCAATGATGGGCATTTGACTTGTCTCTTTTCGTGAGCCATGATACACTATCAATTATAATTTATCTTATATTTCTCAGCAAGCATGACAACTTATATCACCACAGACTATTCCGATCAAACTATTCAGTATGCCGCCGCAGAACTCCATCACTGGCTCAGTCAGCTTTCCGGCAGCACACCCCATCCATTCACCTTTCACCTTCGCACCGCTCCCGATCAGCCTCCCTTTAGCTGGTCAATCAGCGCGGAAGGTGACCATATCACCCTCACCGGCCACGACAGCCCTACCGTTCTCCACGCGGTCTACACCCTACTTGAACGGGTCGGCTTCGTCTTTGAGGTAGATGGCGTTCGCTGGCAGCCCGATGCCTCGTTGGAAAATCTGCGCGGTTGGTCGCAGCACATCCAACCTGCCGTCAACTGGCGCGGCATCCGTCAGCACATCAACTTCCCCATGGA
Organism: Anaerolineae bacterium; assembly: GCA_017303775.1. GTDB lineage: Bacteria > Chloroflexota > Anaerolineae > Aggregatilineales > Phototrophicaceae > CFX2. Next base: position 14,120 of record JAFLCH010000076.1, read on the forward strand.
TATTTCCAGCTACCCGCTGGACGAAGCCCGCGAATATATTCGCAATCTCGCGCGGCTTCGGCTCAACCACATCACCTTCCACAGCTATCCTGATCAGTGGTACGAAGTCCCCCAACCGGATGGCACAATTCGCACCGCCGGTCATTACTTCTATGGTCAGCGTCACGACCTGCCCAACCACCCGCTCCGCCAGGTCATCCGCAATCAAACGACCTTTTGCATTCCGGAACACGAAGCGGACATCGACAACGAACCCGTCAACAGTCAAAACGCCATCGCGTGGCTGCAAGCCCTGATCATCGAGTCCAAACGTGTCGGCCTGCGCATTCAATTCTCCTTTGAACTGCGCGAACAGGATATGGCGGATTCGCTCGCTACCGTCGATAGCATCCTCAACACTTATCCTCACATCGACGTGCTGGAAATCATCACGCAAGAATCGGGCGAATGGGGTCACGCCGCCCCTGCTGCCGAACTGCGTGCCATTGCCGCCGAATACTTTGAAGGCATCTTGGACGATGAAAGCATCGCCTCCCAACTGATCGACGGTCAAAAAGACCTTGATCGTCTTCTGCGTGAGATCGGTCACGGCTTTCGTGTCATGCACAAGCTGCGCCAGACCGGTCGTCCTCTCCCGCAGCTTGCCATGGGCGTCTACTGCACCGTCCGGTCGGATCATCAAGCCATCATCCGCCTGCTGCGTCGCTACACACCGCCGGATGTCTCCTACGCCCTCCTCTTCGATCACGGCAACCGTGCCGTCGCCCGTAACCTCAGTGATCTCGATCTCACAACTGCTGATTGGAATCGCAGCATGATCTACAGTTGGATCGAGTTCGATGGCACAGTCTATTTGCTGCAAAACGCCCTCGAAGGCATTCACCGTCTGCTGCATTTGGCTGTCGCTACCTGTGGCAATTCGCCCGTCAACGCCATCAGCTTCAACCACTGGCGCACGGCGGAAAATCGAACACCCGCCCGCTATGCCGCCCAGATCATGATCACCGGCCTCATCACACCCGCCGAGTTCTACGCCGTTTATGCTCGCACACTCGGCCTCGCCCATCCCCAGCAGTACGCCGCCGCCATGCAGCGCCTCGACGACACCGACACGCAAGCCCGTGACCAGTTGCCCAACGTCGGGTTCTGCTATGTCGGTTCATGGGGTGTACAGGGCTTAGGCTACTATGGTGTCTTCAAGCCGGATCGTTTGCAAGACGTCCGCCAGAACTACGAGCAAGCCGTCACATGGCTCACCGAATGTGCTCGCGACACTCACGATACTCACGGCGCAGCCTATCTAGCCTTCATCATCAACCGCGCCCAATGTACCGTTACCTACCTCAAAGCGCTCGAAACCGCTGTCGAGATACAACCCATCTGCGCCGGGCGCACCCCCGACCAGTTGAGCGATAGTGATCGTCAAGCTGTCGCCGCGATCTGCGACCGCGCGCTCGCCCAAATGGAAGACTATATGGCGCTTCACGCCCGTCTGCTGCCGGATCGCGGCTGTGAGGGCACGCTCATCAGCTTCTACTACACGCCACCTGCTGTGCTCAAACGGGTTCGTGCTGAATTTACCGGTATGGGGACGGTCGAAGATGCTGCCGCTGTCATCGACGCACCGCCGTCACCCATTTGGACGGAGGC
>JAFLCH010000077.1 GCA_017303775.1 Anaerolineae bacterium
CGGACGCCAGTCACCGCTCAACTCGTCCCCGCCTTCCCACCAGCTCGTTGGTGGCTCGACGAACACCAGCAGCAGCAGTCCCGCCAGCACCAGAAAGCCCGTCAGCGCCGTTTGAGCTGCCGATTGTCCCAGCTCCAGCGCGAACTGATCCGGCGCGGAGATGTCCCAATTAATCCCGATATACCGCTCAAATCCTTGGATAAATGCCGGGTCAACATTCACGTTCACGGTTGCCTGTGCCACCACGATAAATGTCACCAGATACACCAGCAGCCCGAACACAAATATGGTGATCGACGCCGGAATCGTGAAGTGCGCGATTTCCTTCAAGATGCTCGTTCGCGGCAGCGGACGCGGGCGCGCCCATACTGCCAGTCCGATCACCGGAATCCCTACCGTCAAAAATACCATCAGCGAGTTATGCTTCGGCACCAGCGGGAATCCCAGTCCGATGATCGCAATCGCCACGATCAACAATGCCTGCGAAATCACCCGCGTCATGAACAGCCGCAGGATGTCCTTCATCCCGCTCACGATCCGCTGCCCTTCCGTGAACGCGGGCGGCAGTGCTTGGAACGAATCGTTCAGCAAAATCATGTCTGCTACCGCTCGCGTCGCCGAACTGCCGCTCTCCATTGCGATGCCCATATCAGCTTTCTTCAACGACAGCACATCGTTCACCCCGTCGCCGATCATAGCCACATAATGCCCCGCGCTTTTCAACGCGTCCACCAGCTTTTCTTTCTGCTCCGGTGTGATCCGCCCGAAGATGCTGCTCTCCACAGCGGCCTGCCGGAACTCGCCTTCGCTCATCGTCGCCAGATCAGTTCCCGAAACATACTGCAAATTCCCCGGCATACCCGCCTGTTTTGCCAGTGCCGCCACCGTCTGCGGGTTATCGCCGGAAATCACCTTCAACTGAATTCCGTTCTTCACAAACTCCGCCAGCGTTTCCTTCAACGCCGGGCGCAGCTCGTCGCTGAAGCTGATCACCCCCATCAGCGTCAGTTGGGGCAGGGCAATCTCGCCCTCGGTGTCATGCAGCCTCGTCACCTCACGGTTATGCCCGAAAACCAGCACCCGCAGCCCGTTGTCCGACCATTCTGCGAGCTGTTGCTGTGCCGCCTCGTCCACCGTCAAATACGGCTTCAGCATCTCCAGCGCCCCCAGCACATACGACCCGCGCAGCGTCGGCTGGTCGAAGGCCACCGCGCTCCACTTCCGCGCCGATGAAAACGGCACTTCATCTGCCGTTGGTAGTTTCGCCCCTGTCAATGCGGCGGCGATAGCCTCGCTCGTCTTATTCGCGCTTTTCGCGCTGTGGGCGAACGTTCCTAGCACATCTGCCACCTGCGCCCGTTCCGTACCCACCGGATAAATGTCGTGGAAGATAATCTTATTGGCCGTCAGGGTGCCGGTCTTATCAGTGCAAAGAACCGTCACATTGCTCAGCGCCTCAATCGCGTTCGACTGCTGCACCAGCGCCCCTCGCCGTACGATGTTCAGCGCCCCCAGCGCATACGCCAGAATCACCATGAAGAACAACCCGTTCGGCACCAACCCCGCGATCACCGCCGCCATCTGCACCTGCCGCATGAACGGCACTTCCGAGATCACCGTCGCGATGATCATCAACACCCCGATGAAAATCGCCAGCGCCATCAGTAGCCGCAGCGTGAATGCAATCTCGCGTTGCAGCGGTGTCCGGTTCACGGTGTACTGTCGTGCGTTCGCCGTCAGCTTATTTGCGTAACTATCCGCGCCCACGCGCGTCGCCTCGTAATAGGCCATCCCCGTCACCGCGAAGCTGCCGGAAAGCACTTCGTCGCCTTCTGCTTTCGGGATCAAATCTGCCTCACCCGTGAGCAGCGACTCGTCCACCTCAATCTTGCCGTCGCCCACCACCTGCCCATCCACCACCATCTGGTCGCCTGCCCGTACCACGATCAAATCGCCCAGCACCAGCTCAGCCGGATCAAGGCTCACCTCTTTCCCGTCCCGTATCACCGAAATTTTCGGCCTCGTCAGCAGTGCGATCTGGTCAAGCTGCCGCTTTGCCCGAATTTCTTGGTAAATCCCGATGATGATGTTCAGGAAGATCAACCCCACGCTCGTGAACGCGTCGCCCACCCGCCCGATTGCCACCATCACTGCGCCGATGGAAAACAAAATCACATTGATCAAGTTCAGCACATTCGAACGGATGATGTCTCCGTATGAACGGCTGGTCTTCAACTTGATATTATTGCCTTTACCCTGCCGCTTGCGCTCCGCTGCCTCGCTGCTGCTTAACCCCTGTAGCTCTGCCACGAATTGCCCCTTTGTTTATCCACTGTTCTTTGTTCACACGCACCAGACACTACAACACTGTACGCAGTATCCCGTCTCATGGATGCACCACAATCGTGACCGATTTCCCCTTTCCTTCCCATCCGCCTTAAGGTTGAAATCTGACCTTTTCAAACCAGATACCAACTTGACAAATTGAACTTTTGTTCTATAATAAGAGGTGGAGGATGATCACCATCATATGTCTTGCTTACCATCCATAAAACACCCCTCAACAAACCATCCGCCCTCAAATCCGTTTGTCGGCGGTTTCTTCCCGTTTTCCCGCCGGAGTGTCATTTGTCGGCGCCACTCCCCCTCGTTCCCGCCGCTTTTTATGTCGGCGACGACGACGACGACGACAAACCCCTCCACGCTGCTGCCGCTGCTGCTGCAAAACCTACTTTGCCTATCGCGGGCGTCGCATCCCGCGCTCGCTCAAAACCCCCACCACCACCAGTACCACCAACCCGCCGCAGCAAATCAATAGCGCCTGCTGCCCGATCCGCGAGGTAAAAAACGCGAACAAACCCAGCACAATCATCCCCACCAGAATCAGCCAGAAGATCGTCCGTGTCGCCAGTGAAATCGGAGGTCGTTGCATCATCCCCTACATTCTGAAGACGCCGTAACGGGGCGCGCCTTCACTAACCCAATCACGGTTGTAACTCATCGAAAGCCCCACCGTCAGCGCCATCCGGGTGTCGCGCGGGTCAATCAACCCGTCGTCCCACAATCGCGCCGTCGCGTAATAAGGGTCGCTTTCCTGCTCAAACTTATACTTCACCATGAACTTCATCTGCTCAATGGCCTGCGGGTCAGGCTCTTCACCTTTCCGTCGTGCCGCTTCCGTCTGCACAATCCCCAGCACCCCCGCCGCCTGCTCCGCGCCCATCACCGCGATCTTGCTCGTCGGCCATGCCAGCAGCAGTCGCGGGTCATAAGCCCTGCCGCACATCGCGTAGTATCCCGCCCCATACGCCCCGCCGATCAACACCGTGAACTGCGGCACGCTGCTGTTCGCCACCGCGTTGATCATCTTCGCCCCATCTTTAATAATGCCGCCTTCCTCGTACTTTTGCCCCACCATGAATCCCGTGATGTTCTGCAAGTAAATCAAAGGCGTGCGTGAATGGTTGCAAAGCTGGATGAAACTCGCGGCTTTATTCGCGCTCTCCGAAAACAAAATCCCGTTGTTCGCCAGAATCCCCACCGGGAAACCATTGATATGCGCATGTCCGCACACCAGTGTTCCCCCGTAATCCGGCTTAAACTCCACCATCTCCGAACCGTCTACGATCCGCGCGATCACCTCGCGCATTTCCAACGGCTTGCGAATCGTATCCATCGGCACAATCCCCAGCAGTTCATCCGCGTCATACAGGGGTGGGGCAGGGGGGCGCCGCTGGCATCGAATCGTCTTCTGCCAGTTCAACCGCCCCACAATCTCCCGCCCGATTCGGATCGCATCCGCGTCGTTCTCAGCCACATAATCAGCCAACCCCGAAAGTCGCGCGTGCATATCCGTCCCGCCTAGCGCTTCTTCGCCCACTTCCTCGCCTGTCGCCATCTTCACCAGCGGCGGCCCGCCCAAAAACGCCAGTGCCTGCTTGCGCACGAACACCGTGTAATCACTCAAGCCGGGGATATAAGCCCCGCCCGCCGTACTGTTCCCGAACACCAGCGCAATCTGCGGGATGCCCATGCCGCTCATCTTGGCTTGGTTTGCGAATCCACGTCCGCCCGCCACGAATAAATCCGCTTGATGTGGCAGGTTGGCCCCGCCCGACTCGACCAGATAGATGCACGGCAGTCGGTTCTCCATCGCAATCGCCTGCGCCCGCAGTGACTTCTCCAGCGAAATCGGGTAAACAGTTCCACCTTTCACTGTCGCCTCGTTCGCGTTGATCATACACTCCACGCCGTTGACCACCCCGATCCCGTTGACCGATCCTGCGCCCGGTGTTTCATCGTTATACATATCCCATGCCGCCAGCGTGCTCAATTCCAGAAACGGTGTATCCGCGTCCAGCAGCAGTTCCACTCGCTCGCGGGGCAGCAGCTTGCCCGCGTCAAGATGCTTCTTGACGGCACGCTCGCTCCCGCCAGCCCGTACTTTAGCCTGCCGCGTCGCTAGCGTCTCCATCAATTGTCGGTTGTGTTCGTAATTTTGCAGGAACTCTTCACTTTGGGGATTAATCTGCGTTTGAATAAGTGGCATTTTTATTTGTGTGGCTTTTTAAAATGGTCGTTAGTTCGGTTATAGCATCATCCCGACACCCTTGCCACTAATACCCCTTGGGCGTTTTAACCGAACAGCATCGTATATTTAACCCATGAATTTATTCCCAATTTATGATATTAATAAAGATAGTCCCCCAATTTTCGGGGGTAATTCAGTTGTATACTGAGTTTATCCTGTTAAAGCTGCAAATTACGATTTGCAGTTTTTTATGAGTAATTGAAGAGGGCGCTCGAAATTTTCGGCGCAGTAAATCAAGAAAATGAATATCCGCCATATCATTATCGGTGAACCGCTCGCTACTGATCAGGCAATCCACGAAAGGTTGAGTAAGCTCAAAGCACTCGCAGTATTCTCCTCAGATGCACTCTCCTCCAGCACCTATGCCACCGAAGCCATCCTCCTAGTCTTAATTGCAGCCGGCACCAGCGCCCTCGGTGTCTCGTGGTGGGTCGCCCTCGGCATCGCTGCCTTGATGACTGTTGTCGCTTTTTCTTACCATCAAACCATTCACGCCTATCCCAACGGGGGTGGGGCATACATTGTCTCTAAGGAAAACCTCGGTCGTACACCCGGCTTAGTTGCCGCAGCAGCGCTCCTCATCGACTATATCTTGACCGTTGCCGTGAGTGTCTCGGCTGGCACGGCAGCGCTTACCTCCGCTTTCCCTGAAACAGCGCCATTTCGCGTAGAAGTCGCGCTTCTAATCGTTATCTTTATCAGTGTCATGAACCTCCGTGGTGTCAAAGAGAGCGGCACTTTCTTTGCCATTCCAACCTATGCTTTCGTTATCGGCATGCTTGTGATGATTGGCATCGGTGTTGTAAAGGCACTGACCGGTTCGATCGTCCCTGTGCCGCAGCCTTCACCGGAAGTCCTACAACATGAGATGACATCTCTGCAAGGACTTACCCTCTTTCTAGTCTTGCGAGCATTTGCTGCCGGTTGTACAGCCTTAACGGGTATCGAAGCCATCTCGAATGGTATTCCGGCCTTCAAACCACCGGAAAGTCAGAACGCGGGCAAAACCCTCATTGCGATGGTTGTCTTGCTTTGTACCATGTTCATCGGCCTCACCTTCCTCGCCAATCAGTATCAGGTCGTCGCTGTCCATCACTCCAACACAACCGTCCTATCACAGATCGCCCGCGCGATTTTTGGGGACGGCAGCCCGCTCTTCTACTACATGCAAATTGCCACCTTGCTCATTCTGTCGCTTGCCGCCAATACAGCCTATGCTGACTTCCCGCGCCTTGCCTCGTTGATCGCGCGTGACCGTTATCTCCCGCGCCAGTTGACCAACCTTGGTGATCGCTTGGTATTCAGCAACGGCATCATCACGCTGTCAGTAGCCGCTAGCGTCCTGATCATTCTGTTCGAAGCCCGTGAACATAATTTGCTGCCTCTCTATGCTGTCGGTGTCTTCCTCAGCTTCACGCTCTCCCAGTCCGGCATGGTGGTTCATTGGTTCAAGGAACGAAAACTTCCCAATTTCAAGCCAGACCTGAAGTGGCGCTTCCATGTGGGCGTCAACGCTTTCGGTGCTGTTTGCACATTCGTCGTCCTCATTGTGCTCATGGTGACCAAGTTTGTCGAAGGTGCGTGGATCGTCATCGCTGCTATCCCAATCTTGTTCTATCTTTTCACACGCATCCATAAGCACTATGAAAAGGTTGCCCATTCGCTCAGTCTGGATGGTCTCGAACCCGGCCCCCTTGCCGAACGTTATGCCACCTATACCGACCGTAACCACGTTCGCGTCGTAGTTCTCATGAACAGCCTCAACCGCTGCTCATTACAAGCCCTTGAGTACGCGCTTCGCATTTCGGATATGGTGCGCGTTTGCGCCATCGAAGTTGAACCGGAGTCTACAGAACGCCTGCATCAACGTTGGAAGGACTGGAATCTAAAAATCCCGCTCGACATCGTGCCTTCTTCTTATCGGGAAATTGGAAAACCGCTCATCAAATATCTCCATCACCTTGACGAAGAGAGCACAGAAGTCATTCCAACCGTTGTCGTTTTGCCAGAGTTTGTCGTTTCCACATGGTGGGAAAAACTGTTGCATAACCAATCGAGCGTGGCGATTCGCTCCGCCCTCTATCATGACCAGATTGCGCGGGGGCGTGGTCGCCCTGTCATCAATGTCCCTTACCGCATTGGGGATACGCTCTATCAACCGATCGCTATTACAGAGCGCGCCCCCGTTCCTGAACCGGAACCTCAAACAGAAGTTTCAGCAGCCCCACCGGCCACGACTGCTGAGGCGGATGCACCAACTCAGGAATCGGTCGAAACGGATACGCAGTAAGAACCCTAACTCTCTAAATAAATGAGGCGCTTACATAAAGCGCCTCATTTATTTAATCTCGTTTACTCAAATGATCTTAGGATGGAATGTACCCATTTTCGTAAATGGGGAGTGTCATATAAAATGTCGAGCCTTCCCCCAATCGGCTTTCTACGCCGATTTGCCCTTTGTGCGCCTCGACTAGACTTTTAACGATAGCCAGTCCCAAACCCGTCCCTTCAATCCCGTCGGTTTCTGGCCTCCGCACCCGATAAAATCGCTCAAAAATATGTATTTGATCTTCCGGGCTGATCCCCATCCCATTATCTTGAATGGCAATCCGAATGCTGTTCCCGCGCACTTCAGCGCTCACCTTCACCCAACCCTCGGCTGGTGTATATTTCACCCCGTTACCGATCAGGTTCACCAGCACCTGTCGTAAGCGGGATCGATCGCCCATCACAGCCGGTAAATCTTCTGCAAGCTGTTGCACAATCGTCATCGCTTTCGATTGTGCGGCTGGTTTCACCTGTTCTGTGCATTCTTGGATGATTTGATCGATCCGTAGAGGCTGAAGATCAAGCCGAATACCCGACTCAATTTTCGCCAGATCCAGCAAATCGTCAATTAATTGGCGCATGTTCTGCATCGCTTTGCGGATCATCGAAACCGAGTTCATGCCTTGTTGGGTCACCGCCTGTTGCATCAGCATCAGCTCAATGTACCCGTTCATGACGCTCAGTGGTTGTTTCAGGTCATGTGAAACGGTTGCGATCAGTTCACTCTTCAACCGATCCATCTCTTTGAAGGGGGTGATGTCGTGCATAACGATAATCCAGCCAATCCCCTCAAATCGTCGGAAATTAGCATGGAAGATGCGCTCATTTGGCATCACCACTTCTTCAGTAATATTCTCGCTGGTTGCTCTCACACGCTGGAATACACTCAGCAAGGGCAGTTCTTGGAATACGTTTGTGACCGGCTGACCAACATAATCACCCGTTTTGTAAAATTGCAGCGCTCCCAACGCCGATTGGTTGATGAGCATGATGCGGTCATCGTCTCCGATCACGATCACCACGTCCGCCGTATTATTCAAAATATGGGAAAGCTTCCCGCGCTCCCGTATCGCTTCTTCATATAGTCGCGCGTTATCGATCGCTACACCGGCGCGTGTTGCCAGCTTTTGCACAAAATCCAGATGCGCATCTGTGAAACCGTTGACCTTTTTGCTTTCCAACGTGATCACAGCCACAACTCGGTCTTCTCGCATCACTGGAACTGCCATCATGGATCGCGTGTGGTTTGCCATCCTCACGAAATCCACGTCCGCATCCACGTCCGGTACCACCTCTGGCGAACCTGAATTCGCCACGCGCAGCGGTATACCCGGCCCATATTCTTGCCGGATCGCGTCCAATTGACTGCTCGACATGTCATAACCATATTCGACCAGAAAATGGAGTTTGTTAGCATCTTGGTCGTAAAGAGCCAGTGAAGTGGATTGTGCGTTGGTGAAGCGCAGTGCCCAATCCAGTGTCATTTCAAAGACATGGTTCAGGTCAATCGTGTCGTTCAGTTCACGGTCAATCTGGCGCAAGATATACATCTCGCGCATACTGCTGGCGAGTTCCTGCACCGTTTTATTGTGCAGTCGTGCGTTTTGTAATGCGGTAGCCGCGTGTTGGGTGATCAGTTTGATCACCAACCACTGTTGTTCGCTCAGTTCCGTATTGCTAATTGGGTTATCAACGATGACTACACCGATCAAGACACCCTCTCGTGTCAGGGGGTTGGTCAGTAGTTGATGCCCTCCAATAGAATGCGCCAACCACTCGAATGAAACATGCGATTTTACGGTTTCCTCGTCAACCAGAACCTGCTCACCATCCAGCCATCGCGCTACAATCGATTTTTCATCTGGGTTAAAAATGCTCAACCGGAAGTTTTCCAGAGCCAGTTGCTTTTCCATCGAATCGGGTTGGTAATTGCTTGCACCATACTCCAGCATGGCCTCGTCTTCATCACATACCAACACAATCACTCGTTCACAACCGAGTGATCCCTGAATAGTAGAGACGAAGTTATCGAGGAAGATGTCAAATTCCAGCGTCGTCCCTAAGTTCAGCGCCAGTTGATTGATCGTTTGCAACTCGTTGAGTCGTTGTTGTAGTGCTGCGTTTTCAGTTTGCAATTGCTCAATGGTGATGTCGCGCTCTGGTTTCATAGCATACATTCTGTGTATCCAAATACAAATATTATGGTTCATTATAACGCGATACTGTTAATTATACCCTTGATGCCCCATAGCGAATAACCTCAATTCATCTCAACTATTCTCGTGGTACGATGAATCGTATGACGGGGTAGCTGGTTTGCTCCTGCACAATGAAAGGTCTATAATGCCGCCTATGGTGAATGTGCAGACGGCTCTCCGGAGGGTTACATGGATTTTAAAGATGCTTCGGCTCGGTTCAAATCAAAACAGACTGCATCCCAATCTGCGGAAGGCAGCCAACCGAAGGCGCACGATTTTGCCGAGTCTTATCGCATTCGCGCCAAGATGATTGGCGTGCTCCTGCGGGATGCGCGTGTCAATGCCGAGCGCACCATTCAGGATTGCGCCTATTTGCTGCGCGTCGAACCGGAGGTCATGCAGTCGTGGGAATATGGCGAATCAGTTCCCAGTCTGCCCCAAATCGAACTCCTTGCTTACTATCTCGGTGTTCCTGTCAGTCACTTCTGGGGAACGGATACTCTAGAGTCCAAATATGGTCGCCATGTGGATATTCAAGCCGAATATGTTGCCTTGCGTAACCGTATGGTAGGGGCGCTTCTTCGTCAGGCGCGTGAAGAACTTCACCTCTCTCAAGAAGAAGTCAGTCAGTCCAGTGCTATCCCACTGGAACAACTAAATCAGTATGAGCTTGGCGAACGGCCGGTTCCCATGCACGAACTCAGTGTCCTATCTGGGATCGTCAAAAAGAATACCAGCTACTTTCTAGAAACCACCGGCCATATTGGTGAGTGGCTGGCACTCCGTGAGGAGTGGAAGCATTTCCTTGAACTGCCGGACGACAAACGTCAGTTTGCGGCCAACCCTCGCAATATCGGCTTCATCGAAATTGCGATCATGCTCAGCAAAATGCCTGTCGATAATTTGCGGCAGGTTGGAGCCAGTATTTTAGACATAACTCGTTAGTGTTTCTGTGAGGTGAGTGATGCCATCAGCCCATGAATTGCAGGATCAAGGTGTGAAGCTGTTCGAACAGAAGGATTATGAAGCGGCTTCACGTGTTTTCCATCAGGCATTGGATGCTTATGAAGCCGAAGGCGAGCGCGATATGGTCGGCGAAATGCAGACCAATATTGGCTTGGTACATCGTGCGCTCGGAGAACAGCAGCAGGCACTTGATATCATGCAGCAGGCGTTGAACATCTTTACTGAACTGGATGATCATCTACGCGCCGCTATGGTGCTCGGCAACATGGGTGGTGTCTATGCAGCCTTAGGGGATAAAGAACAGGCCTATAACTGCTACCGGCAGGCTGCCGACATCTTCGAAGAAAAGGGCGAAAAGAAGCTCTACGGCGAAACACTCATCGCCATGGGTGACCTGCAAGTGCGTGATGGTAAATTGATGGTTGGCGCAGCCACCTACGAAGCCGGTCTCGAACAACTCGATAATCTGAACACCAGCCAGAAGGTCATCAAAGGTTTGCTCGGCATTCGGAACCGTATCACCGGCGGCAGTTAACCCACGCTGTTCCGCTTTATCCTGAAATCAGTTAAACTTGCTGCGACAGTGATCATTTTCACTGTCGTTTGTTTTGTATTCATAGGTTCGCTGGTATGTCGTTGAACCGTACACCTGTTACATCCCGTCGCTTCACGCCGCTGCTGGCTGTTCTTGGCATTCTGTTAGGGTTTTACACCTTCACCTATAGCGCCCGCATTGAAAGCGGTGATACGCTTACCCTTTTTAACGCAGTCGCCAGTTTGGTGCACTATGGCGATATGCAGTTGGATTTGACTGCCGCTGACAACCCGCCCGATCCAGCCACCGCCACACCCGCCCAACCCCTTCATCCCGCCGACGTCGAACCGCTTCAACTCATACTTCCGGCTCCCCTCTACGCGCTGGCACAGCACCTTACCGGCATCGGCTTAATTCACGCTGTTTGGCTCTTCAACATCATCAACAGCCTCTTGATCGTGGCTGTACTTTACGTTTATGTGCTCACGCTGGGTTATGCCGAACGTACCGCCGTTGCAGCCTCCCTTCTGCTCGGTCTCGCCACCATCATCTGGCCATACAGCAAAACTTTCTTTCGCGAACCGCTTGCCGCCTTGCTCATTCTGCTCTCCGCCCTCGGTATCGAACGCTGGCGTCACTCACATTACCGTTCCGTTCCCTTTTTCCTCCTGAGTGTCATTGCGCTTGCCGGTGCTTTATTAACCAAAGAAGCAGCCATCTTCGCCCTTCCGGCGCTCATTGTGCTGGTCATGCCAGAACGTGCATGGCCGCCTTTGGCACAGCGCCTCCTCTTGTTTACCGTCACGGTTGTACTCATCGTCATCGCCCTCCTACTCATCATCCCGTCCATCTTCGCCTCATCGCTTGACCTGAGCACAGTCTATGCCAATCTTGCGCCGCTCCTTCGCCGCACCCCGGATCAGATTCGCACGGCACATATCGCCCTCCATACCTATCTCCTCAGCGTCGGTGGCAGCCTTTGGGGAACATCTCCCATCACACTTCTAGCGCTGCCCGGTCTATGGCTCTTGTTGCGTGCCGGACGCTATCGTTATGCCATCTTGACGCTCTTGATGGTATTCGGTTTCGCCGCCGCTTACGCCCTTCTGCGTGGTGCGCATTGGTTCGGTGGTCTGTCTTGGCCGCCGCGCTTTTTGTTGCCGGTCATTCCCTTTTTGCTGCTCGCCGCGTTGCCAGCTCTAGATCGCCTCGTCACGGCTTCACTGCCTCGCTGGCTTTATCCACCTGCCATCGCCTTATTGCTTTACAGTCTTTGGATACAACTCGTCGCCGTTTCCTTGCCATGGACTCTCTATGTCACCGTATTACCGCCGGAAGCCAGCGGTTTGGGTGAGTGGGGGGGAGGCTTGAATGACCTGCGTTATCTGCGTTGGGTGCTGCTGCCTCAACTCTGGGGCAGGGCAGATTATGACTTTGCTTGGGCACGGATGAATGTTGCCCTCTGGCCGCTCATCAGCCTGATCATCGCGCTCATTTCTGTCGTCTGGCTCTGGCGCAGTCTGCGGATGCAGTCTTTCCGCGTGCTTCCCGCGCGCTTGCAGCGTTTTGCTTGGGCACTTATCCCGCTTGTCCTTATTACATTGCTCTATCTCGGCTTGCGTGCCATTTATCCCGACGTGTTGTACGCGGGTGGCAATCCTTCATTACATAACGCTCGCCAGCAGCTTGTCGCCCTGAGCGATGCAAACGACGTGCTCATGCTCTCGGATGACGAGTACCAGAAGTTCTTTATGAACTATGCCGCCAGTCACCCGCGTGTCGTCACCTTACCCGACCCCCCCGGTGAACAGCCCAGCCCCGAACAACCGCCAGCTGTCACCTCGGTTAACCCTGATGCTCTGCTCATCAAGAGCACCGTCGCCTTGATTCATAACCTTGCTCAATCGCGTGATAATCTCTGGCTCTTAGCGGATTTCGGCCCGTGGCATCCATGGGCAGTCCGCCCGGTTGAACGTTTCATGACCACGCACTACTATCCCCTTCGTGAACTGCCTGTAGAACCGCCCGATCCTCGTGTGCGTCTCATCGAGTACAGCACCATCAACGCGCCCGATCCTTATGCCTATCGCGGCCCTGAAAACATCACCGGGGTGCGCTTTGGCGATTCGATTCACTTGGCTGGTTTCACTCTACCCGCTGGCTTAACCTATAAGCTGGGGACAGTGCTGCCCATCTCACTCTATTGGCAGGCGCTCGAACCTATCCCACATAACTACACGGTTGCATGGTTCGTGGCCTCTCAATCCGGGCAGGTTCTGGTGCAGGGTTATGATGCGCCGCCTGCGTGGGGCTTTCAACCCACCTCCCAATGGCAAACCGCTGTCCCGCTTTGGGACAACCGCGCCCTTCGTTTACCCCTCGACGCACCAGCCGGGACATATCAACTCTGGATTAGGCTTTATCAATCAGACCAACCGGATATGCTTCTACCGGTGCATGGGGGAGAGGTTCGGGATTTCACATTAGCGGTTTTGCCGGTAGAAATTACAATAGCTCCATAACGTGAGAACGGACAAGTTATGAAAAACCTTTCCATCATCGTTCCGGTTTACAACAGCGCCCTCAGTCTGGCCGAACTCGTCAACCAGTTATCGCAAGTCTTGCCCACTATTGCTAGTCAATATGAACTCATTTTTGTCGAGGATGACAGCCGTGATTCCAGTTGGGATGTCATTCGCGAACTCGTGAGTCGCTACCCATGGATACGTGCCTTTAAGCACATGCGTAACTATGGGCAGCACAATGCGCTCCTCTGTGGCATCCGCCATGCTCGCTACGAATATGTCGTCACGATGGATGATGATCTTCAGCATCCACCCTCCGAGGTCATCAAACTGCTCGACAAGCTGGACGAAGGTTACGATGTGGTCTACGGCAGGCCGCAGGCCGAGCAGCACGGTTTCCTGCGCGATATGGCCTCACAGGTCACCAAACTCGCCCTTCAAAGTGCCATGGGGGTCGATGTTGCCCGCAATGTCAGCGCCTTTCGTGCTTTTCGCACCCATCTCCGGCAGGCTTTTGGCAGCTACGAAAGCCCCTATGTTTCTATTGATGTCCTTTTAACATGGGGCACAACACGCTTTGCTGCCATCCCCGTTCGTCATGAACCGCGTCGGCTTGGTGTTTCCAATTACACCCTCAGCAAACTCATTCGCCACGCCCTCAACATGATGACCGGTTTTAGCACCCTCCCGCTTCAAATCGCCAGCATCATCGGCTTCGTTTTGACCATTTTTGGTATCTTGGTGCTCATCTACGCCGTTGGGCGCACCCTGTTCGAGGCCAGTGTGCCCGGTTTTCCCTTTTTAGCTTCCGTCATCGCCATCTTTTCCGGCGCGCAGTTATTCGCTCTCGGCATCATCGGGGAATATATCGCCCGCATTCATGTCCGTTCCATGGGGCGGCCTGCCAGTGTGGTGCGCGAAGCGTTGGGCGACCCATCAGATTCGCCTTCAGAAGGGTAATTTACTCGCCTTGCGACTCGCTGACGATTGCGAGTTTTTCGCTCTCGCCCATCAATGGATTGCGCAAAATATCCTGCTTGAACGATACCGCGATCCACGCCATATACAACCCCATCACCACCGCCCCCAGCATCAACGGGAGCCGCATCCGTTCCTGATACGCTGGTTGTAGCCTATCCCACATCTGTGCCAGCCATCCGCCAGCCATCACCGCGAGGATCGGCAAGAACAGCAGTAAAAACCGTGGATCATAGCTCACCAACAGCCACCAGACTCCAAAGAATGGTAGCGTCAAGCAGCACACCAACAGCGTTTCCTGCCATCGTTCGCGCTGCCAGATTATCCGGATAATCCAGTATCCGCCGCCGATCATCACTGCCCATCCCGTTAACGCGAAGTTCTCTGGTTTGGTGATGAACACCAGCAGGCTGCTGAACGTTCGCTCAGCTTGCTCAGTCCATGCGGTTGCCGGAACCAGCAGCCCCAATTCCAGCAGGTTGCGAATATACCACGGTGCGCCAACCAGCGCGCAGGCTGCGATCACGACGAGTGCTTGCCGCAGCTTGATCGCTCGCAGCACGACCATCACCACCAACCATCCTCCATACAGCGCCACACCCGTTAGTGCTGCATTTTTAGTCCATGCTGCTAACCCCAGCATAATTCCTGCCAGCGCCGCATCCTTGATCTGCCCCGTTTCTCGCGTTCGCCAGCCGAAAACAGCGGCCATCGTGTAATAGAATGCCATCGGCAGATCGGTATAACCCGATGATGCCCACCGCACGAGTGCCGGCGTCAGGACGAGCAAAATCGCTGCCATCCAACCGGCTCGCCGTCCATATAACTGGTTGCCCAATATGCCTGCCGCGCCCACACAGCCGAGGCTCAAAACCGCGCTCACGGTCTTCGCCAGATACGCATTCTCCCACCCCCCCGCCAGATAACTATAGGTGTATGTCAGGGGAATCATCATCGGATACGCCTGATAATTGGAGTAATCAGGGATATGCAGCGAGATGAAGCTGCGTTCGATATACATGTAATGGCCGAAGTTGTTATAGATGCCTACGGCGTCCGCTTCATAAAACGGCCAATACGCCGCGTTGAACAAAATTGCCCCGCTCACGCACACCATCACCCCGGCCAGAAACCACTCACCCCGGCTCAACCGATTGGGTTCGCCGCCGGTTCTGCTCAACCGTGAACGCCACCACATCACCCCGCCAGCTGTCATCAGTGCGAGGTAAACAGCGGTCACGCTGATGAAATCATATTTGATCCCCGCGAAGGATTCCCACATCATAATCAGGGTAATGCACCCCGGACTGATCGCGATGCTCAACAGCACCGTCAGCAGTCGGTTGCGCTTCTGGTATCGGGATGTCAGTAGCCAATCCGCAGTCGGATACGCCGCCAGCACCACTCCGGCTAAAACCAGCCATTCACCCGGCATACTCAGCCTTACACTCGAACTTGATTCGG
>JAFLCH010000078.1 GCA_017303775.1 Anaerolineae bacterium
AGGTGGTGAAGGTGTGGCGCATGCGCTAACATGATGGGTATGGACGAAGGTGCTCATGTAAGGAACGGATATGATGAAAATCGCGCTGATCGGCTTCGGGGTGGTGGGACAGGGACTCACGGAGATTTTGCGGAATAAGAGCAAGGAACTGGTGCAGGCGGGATTCCGTGGGGAACTGGTGGCGGTGGCGACCCGCAGCCGAGGTTCGCTGTATCATCCGGATGGACTTGACCCGGAACTGCTGCTGGCGGCGATCCAACGGGGGCATCTGGATTATTACCCGGATGTCTATGGGTTGTACCGGAATTGGGATACGCTGACGCTGATCAAGCAGTGCAACGCGGATGTGCTGGTGGAGACGAGCAACACGAACCTTGAGACGGCGCAACCGGCGCTGGATTACTGCTATGCGGCGATTGAGCATCATATGCATGTGGTGCTGGCGAACAAAGGGCCGGTGGCGGTGGCTTACGCGGAATTGCAGCGGCGGGCGAAAGCGGCGGCTGTTAAGCTGCGGTTTGAGGCGACGGTGATGGCGGGCACGCCGTCGATCCGGCTGGCGATGCAGGCACTCAAGGGGTGTGAGATCCGCGAGGCGCAGGGGATTTTGAACGGGACAACGAACTTCATCCTGACGCAGATGGAAGGCGGGTTGGGGTATGAGGAGGCGCTGGCGCAAGCGCAGGCGCTGGGGTACGCCGAGGCTGATCCGACGGCGGATGTGGACGGATGGGACGCGGCGGGTAAGGTGATGATTCTGGCGCGGGCGCTGTTCAACAGCACGATCACGCTGAAGGACATGGAAGTGCAGGGAATCAGCCAGATCAGCGCGGCGGACGTGAAGGCTGCGCAAGAGGCGGGGGAGAAGTGGAAGCTGATCGCACGGGTGACACCGACAAGCGGGAGTGTGCATCCGGTACGTGTGCCGCTTTCGAATCCGCTGGCGGCTGTTTCCGGCGCGATGAACGCAATCACATACAACACGGATTTGCTGGGGGATGTGACGCTGGTGGGAGCGGGGGCGGGACGGCTGCAAACGGGGTTCGGGCTGCTTTCCGACCTACTGGATATCGCAGGGGTTGGTGCGCTGAGTTGAGCCTATACCCTATTGACGAAAATCATAGGTGATGCGATAGTACATTTAACAGAGATTAACAGAATCTGCACAGGGGCTGAACACCATTGAGGGAGCGGGCGGTATGGGTGATGTAAAAAAAGTTCTGGTTGTTGAAGATGATATTCATTTATTGGAAGGCATCCGCGACATCCTAGAACTTGACGGCTTTTCGGTATTGACGGCTGAAAACGGGAGCCAAGGGATTGAGGTATTGCAGAACCAATCTGTCCCACCGGATGTGATTGTCAGCGATATTATGATGCCGAAGATGGACGGCATTCAATTTCTGAAGGAAGTGCGCAAAGAGACGCGATGGTTCGGGATTCCGTTCATTTTCCTGACGGCGAAGGGGGAGCGGGCAGACGTACACCGGGGGATGCGGCTGGGGGTGGATGATTACGTCATCAAGCCGTATGACCCGAATGATCTGCTGGTCAAGATTAAGTCGCGCATGGACCGGATGGACGGGTTAAAAGACAAGTACACCGAAATGCTGACGAACTTGAAGCGTTCGGTGCTGACGATGATCAACCACGAGTTCCGCACACCGCTGACGTTCGTGGTGGCTTACGCGGATATGCTGGATAACCCCGGGGCGCAACCGGTCACGGAAAGTGAGGCGCGGAATTACATCAAGGGAATCAGCGCGGGGGCAGAACGGCTGCGCAATTTGATCGAAAATTTCATCCTGCTGGTGGAATTGGAGACCGGTTCGGCAAAGGCGACATTCGATTGGCGGAAGGGGCCGATCAGCAGCATCGAGAGCATCTTTAGTGATGCGCAGGAACGCGTGAAATCACTGAAAGAGCGCAGGCACGTCTTAAGCGTAGAGATTGAGCCGAACCTGCCGTTCTTCGTGGGGGATATGGAATATCTGGTGGTGGCGACAGCGCAGTTTTTGAATAATGCCGCCAAGTTTTCGGATGAAGAGTCAGCGATTTCGATGGGCGCAAGCAGCAACGGCAATGAAGTGGTGCTGTGGGTGAAGGACAACGGACGGGGTATCCCGGTGATTGAGCACGAGAATATCTGGCAGAGTTTTTACCAGATTGACCGCGCGGTGAATGAAGATCAGGGCGCGGGAGCGGGATTGGCTATCGTGCGGGGAATCGCGCAATTACACGGTGGGCGGACGGCGTTGGAAAGTGAAGTGGGCAAAGGGAGTACGTTCAAGCTTATCCTGCCCGCGGTTGAGCCAACGAATTAAGCTCAAGCGATTGTGATGAGACAATAAAACGGGGATCGTATGATCCCCGTTTTTGTTGTGTGTTACGTTTCCGCACCGTTGGTGAGGCCGGACGAGGCATATTCGGCACGTTTGAGGTATTTGACGATGCCGCCGACATCCCATGTGTCTACGATGGCGAAGATGGTGGCATCGGCAGGACGGCCTTCGGTGGCGGGAGTCTGGCGGGCGCTGCTGCCGGTGACATAGAGGACGATTTCGCCCTCGCCCGCACCGACGGCGTCAAAGGCGACCACGTAAGCCCCTTTGGGCTGCCCTTCTAGATCGAGGGGCTGCAAGAGCAACATCTTCAGCCCTTCGGTTTTTTCACTCTTGGCACTGGCGACAACCGTACCAACCACTTTTGCCAAAAGCATAATTCGCTTACTCCATGCTTATGAATCGCAAACAGGCTGAAGGGAGATACCTTCAGCGGTTTCAGTGGACGGGCGAACTCAGCCGCCAGCCTTCAAACCGGCCTTGCCTTCGTCGGTGCGACCCAGCGGGAGGATGGCATCCACGTTGACATGGGGGCGCGGAATGACGTGGACGGCAACGATTTCGCCGACTTTTTCGGCACTGCGGACACCGGCTTCAACGGCGGCCTTGACGGCGGCAACGTCACCACGGACGACAGCGGTGACAAAACCGCCGCCGGTCTTTTCGTAGCTGACGAGTTCCACACGCGCGGCCTTGACCATCGCATCCGCAGCTTCGACCAAGGCGGCGAATGATTTGGTTTCGATCATGCCTAATGCTTCTGCCATTTGAATTTGCTCCTTCAGGATAACAACCCAGAGCAGGTGTTATCGAATTCTGATAAAAACACGTTGTCAATTTGGGACTATTCTACCGCAAAGTCTAGTTTATGACTGCACGGGCTAGAAAGCGGATCAATAGCCTTTCCCGGAAGCGGACACAGCTTCGCCACGCTCGGCTTTGACGATGGCGACACCGGCGCTCGCGCCGATACGAGTCGCACCGGCTTTGACCATGGCCTGCGCGTCGGCCAGATTACGCACGCCACCGGATGCCTTGACCCCAATTTCCGGACCGACTATCTTACGCATGAGGGCGATATCGGCGACGGTTGCACCACCACCACCGAAACCGGTGCTGGTTTTGACGAAATCCGCGCCGGCCATTTTGCTGACCTGCGAGGCGATGACTTTTTCTTCGTCATTCAGTTTGCTGGTTTCAAAGATGACTTTGCAAATGACGTTATGGGCGTGGCAGGTTTTGACGACGGTGGAAATGTCGTGGTGAAGGCCTTTGAGGTCGCGGCTTTTGAGGGTGCCGATGTTCATGACCATGTCGATTTCACTGGCACCGTTGCGGATGGCAAGCTCGGCTTCGTAGGCTTTGACTTCGGCGGGTGATGCACCGAGCGGAAAACCGACGACGGTACAGACGGCGACATCGCTCCCTTTGAGCAGATCGGCACAGAGGGGGACATTGACGCTGTTGACACAGACCGAGGCGAAATGATATTCACGAGCCTCGCGGCACAACTGGGCGACTTCCCCGGCGCTGGCATCCGGCTTGAGGAGGGTGTGGTCGATGAGGCGGGCGAGGCTGAGGTCACGCGGGATGAAGCCGAGGCCGGAGCTGATGCGCCCCGCGCCGGTGTCTACAAAGTGCTTGACACGGTCGGCACATTCACGCACACAGCGACCATCGGTACAGTCACAATGATGAGGGCCGCTGACTGGTTTGGAGGCGGCGACGACTGCCGCGACTGTCTGGTTGAGCGAGGAAGATGGTTCGGCGGTCATACGGGCGACAACCTGCCGGGTTATCTCTTCCACCATTTGCTCGAACTGGGCGTTTGATACTCGTTTCATCGTTTGAATTCCATAACATGCATCCGGACATTTTTGATGCGATTCATAAGCGACTTTTAGCGTCCGTACTTTTTCTCGACGGCAACAATTTTATCGACACGCTTGGCATGACGCCCGCCGCCGAAAGGGGTTTTTAACCACGTTTCGACGATTTGTTTGGCGAGGGCGGTACCGATCAACCCTGCGCCGAGGGTGAGCAGGTTGGCGTCATTGTGTTCACGGCTGTTGACGGCGGTGGCATTGTCGTAACAGAGGGCGGCGCGCACGCCGGGCACTTTGTTGGCGACCATGCACGAACCGATACCCGCGCCATCGATCATGATGCCACGCCACGCGCGACCTGAGGCGACCTGTTCGGCTACGGCCAGCGCAAAGTCGGGATAATCGACACTATCGGCGCTGTTGGTGCCACAGTCGACTACGACATATTTACCCTGTAACTCGGTCTTGAGCATTTCTTTGAGGGGAAAGCCGCCGTGATCGGCACCGATGGCGACGACCTGCCCTTCCATGGTGGTATAAGCGGCCTGTGAAGCCGGAATGAGCTTGACATGACGGGTAAGCGCGGCGGTTTGGGCCAAGGGTGTGACCAAGGCATCGGGTGGTAGGGTGAGGCTGCCACCTTCCGGGATGGCATTCACGACCGACTCATCAATGACGGGGCGGGAACTGCCCTGCCCTAGCTGACGACGCAAGGCTGCTGCTACGACCCTACGAACTGCATCTTCTTCGGACATACACACTCCTCAGGGTGATACACAGTGATTATATGTCGTGCCATGAAGGACGCGCAACGGACAAACCAATACAATTCGATTGGTATGCCCGCTGCGGTGATGAAAATCAGGGGGTTAAGGACAATTTGCGGGCGCGTAACGCCAAAAAGAGGGGGATTTCGGCAAAGGCGTCCTGTTCGGCGGTAGTCTGCCCCTGCTGGTAGGTGGTGATTTCACGGAGGCTGTCGATCAGGAGGTTCTGCTGAACCAATTCGTTGATGTAGTGACCGAGGGGACGGTGAAAGCTGATGCTGACGCCGCGACTCTGACCGGGATACGGCTTCATGGGGACGGAGAGCGGGGTCAGGTAACGGTCTACGCGGCGATACTGCAATTTGCGCTGTTCATCGTGCCCCCAGCCACTCTGACGAGGGACGCGGAAGCAGGGATGACGCATGAGAATGACCACGCGCCCACCTTCGCGCAACGCCCAACTGGCGGCGTGGATCACCTGATTGAGAGGTTCCATATCTTCGATGCTCAGCATAAAGACTACAGCATCAAAGGAGGCAGGGGATAGGTGTTGGAGACGTGGCAGGTGGCGGGCATCAGCATGGATGAAGCGACCGTGAGCCGCGTGACGGCGGCGGGCGAGATTGAGAAGGCGCGGACTGACATCCACCCCGACATAGGTGGCGTTGTGCTGGCTAATGAAGGGGGCGAGCACGCCCTGCCCTGCGCCGAGATCGAGGATGTGCTGACCGGATTGTAATTGCAACAGGTCGAGGACGGCAGGTAAGGCTAACTTGCGATGGTGATGACTGCCGGCGACGCCCATCCAACCGTCATACCATTCGGCGAGCTGATCCCACCCAGAAGGGATAGGTTTATTCGATTTCAACATTTGGAGAACCTTGTTTGAACTGCTGGTGGCGCGAGCCGCACCGTGGGTGCAGGCAAGGACGATGTGAGCCATAGGGTTCACATCCGATAAGCGCAGGTTATAAGCCCGACGATCAAGCGGGGCTTAACGTAAACGCACCATCATCCAAACAACATACCACATTAGGGGGTGTCCTCATCCAACGAACAGCTATGATTATAAAAGCGGTTGAGGGTTAAGTAAAGGCAAAAAGGGGTCACGAGGTTCGTATGGCAGACATATCCACGACGGGATATGTCTGCCGAGATTGGTCACGATTAGCTGACGGCAGCGACACGCGGTTGTTGGATGACTTCAAACTTATAGGGGCGAAGGTCATCCTGAAGGCGGGGAATGACCTCATCAGGGTTTTTGATTTCGAGGACGAGGGCGGGACGATCCGCCTGCAATTGACGCGCGAGGATATGAATTTGATCCGAACGGAAGCCGAAGTCGATTTGATTGGCGGCGAAGCGACCGGTTACACGGCCGATGAGACCGCCGACGATGGCAGCCGCGCCGAGGGCAATGATGACACCGACGCCGGGTAAGGCCAAGGCTCCCAACTGGGCGACACCCCACACACCCATGGCTGCGCCGAGTGTGCCGCCAGCAATTCCACCCTGATCGGGGCTGATGTCATCGTCCAGAATGATGGTTTCGCCGCTCGCAGCTTTGGCCACGATGGCAGCCCGTTTCACATCGATATAGTCCAGCCCTGCCATACGATCTAACGATTTGGTCAGGACTTTACGCGACGAGAAGACCAGTACTACTACATCACCGGACATCTCAATCCTCCCCTACTCTCATTCACAGGGAATAGTATACAACAGGTTGAGGGACGTCAAGCAATAGTGTGTTAAGAAACGGGCGGTTAGTGATGTTCGGGAGCGGTTTCGGAAACGCGCTTACGACGCGCCAAACCCAACTTTTGTAAGGCGGCGGAGGTATAGGAGACACCGTCTTCACTGACAAGGGGGATGACCTGAGATTCGCGGAGCGGGAGGCGGATGGTGAAGATGGTTTGGACGCCGGGGTTGCTCCACGCTTCAATGGTGCCGCCGTGCGCATCGGTGATCCAGCGGGCAATGGCTAAGCCCAAGCCTGCACCATCGGAGTTGGTGACACGGGTGCGGGAATGGCTGGCCTGATAGAAGCGGTCGAAGATATGGTCGATGTCTTCGGGCTGGATGCCGACGCCGGTATCGGTGACTTGAAGGATGGCGTGTTTGTGGTCGTGCTTGAGGGAAAGTTGGATTTCGCCACCATCGGGGGTGAACTTGAGGGCATTCCCAACCAAGTTAAGGAGGAGCTGTTTGAGGCGATCGGCGTTACCGGTGATGCGGATGGGTTCGATGTGGGGGAGTTTGATGAGCAGGTTACGGTCTTTGGCGATGACGCGGGCTTCGCGAAAGACTTCGGCGACGACAGTATCCAGATCGACATCGGTCATTTCGATGGTCAGGCTGCCGTAGTCGGCGCGGGCTAACATGAGCAGATCATCGACCATGCGGGACATGCGACCCGCTTCACTCTGGAGGGCTTCCATCGAGGCTTCGTCCATGCCATAGCGGCGCGCCAAATCAAGATTGCCGCGAATGGCGGTGAGGGGGGTGCGCAATTCATGTGAGACATCGGCAACGAGGCGCTGCTGGGCGGTGAAGAGATGTTCGAGGCGATCCATCATGCGGTTAAAGACGGCGGTGAGGCGACCGAGTTCGTCACGCGGGCCTGTCCACGTGAGGCGCTTCTCCAAGTCTTTGGCGGTGGAGATGCTGTCGGCGGCTTCGGTGATGGCTTCGATGGGTTTGAGAGTCTGGTTGGAGAGCCA
This sequence comes from Anaerolineae bacterium, assembly GCA_017303775.1. Lineage (GTDB taxonomy): Bacteria > Chloroflexota > Anaerolineae > Aggregatilineales > Phototrophicaceae > CFX2. The sequence goes on from JAFLCH010000078.1 coordinate 7,659, forward strand.
ATAGCCCAACCCAAGCGAAGCGAGTACGGCAAGGATGCCACCACCGAGCATGAACAAGGCTAGACGTCCGGTGGCACGGTTGACGGTTTCGAGCGACGAGGCCACTTGAATCATGCCTACGACGCGGTCTTGAAGGCGGTAGGGATAACTGAGGACACGGAGTTCGGAACCGCTGGCTTGCACGTTGCTGTATTGGAATTCGGCAGCGTTCAGAAGGGTGCTATCCAGCGGTTCGGTGAAGTTGCGAAGGTTATCCGACTTGGCATCAAGGGAGGGTGTTCCATCGGAGCGGAATGACCACGCTTGAACCAAGACACCAGAGGCGCGGAAGATATCTAATTCGGGCAGACGGACTTCGATGCGGGTGGGCGTGCCAAAGGTGCCAACGAAATAGACGCGGCTGTTTTTGATGACCAAATCCGCTGTTTCCTGCAAGCCACTATCGACCGTTTCGACCCAAGTGGTGCGGATCACAGAAAAAACGCCGAGACCGAAGACGGTGATTACAATCGCCAACAGTCCAGCATAAAGCAGAATTAACTTCTTGCGGATGGTCATACCATTTACTGCTTATTCTTCTTCGCGCAATACGTAACCCACGCCGCGAACGGTGTGAATGACGCGCGAGGCGTTTTCAGTTTCGGTTTTCTGGCGCAGGTAACGCACATAGACTTCGATGATATTGCTTTCGCCGCCAAAGTCGTAGCCCCAGACACGGTCGAAGATCACATCGCGGGTGAGCACCTGACGGGGGTTACGCATGAAGAGTTCGAGCAGTTCGTACTCTTTGGCGGTGAGGTCGATGGGGCGTTCGCCACGATAGGCACGATGTGTGCCGGTGTCGAGCGTGAGGTCGGCAAAGCGCAGAATTTCGGGACGTGAGGCGGGAACGGAACGGCGGAACAAGGCACGAACGCGCGCCATGAGTTCATCCACCGAAAACGGCTTGACGAGATAATCATCAGCGCCGGCATCCAAGCCAGCCACACGATCTTTGATGTCGTCTTTCGCGGTGAGCATGAGGATGGGGACATCACTGGCGGCACGAAGGCGCTTGCACACTTCGAGACCATCAAGACCGGGGAGCATCCAGTCGAGAATGACCAGATCGGGCGGGTTGTCGCGGGCGATCATGAGACCATTTTGACCATCGCGGGCTACGCTGACACGATAGCCTTCATAGATGAGGCCGCGTTCAATAAATTGAGCGATCCGTGCCTCATCTTCAATCACTAGTACTCGTTCGGATGGCATTTCGCCACCTCCTCAGTGGGGGTGCATTTAACATTCTCGTGTGCGTTTCGCGGTTTGAGGATGAAATTTAGCACCATTTTTCGGTTAACATTATGCCTTCATGATACACAGTAATGTTTAGAAAGGGATTAGCGCTACCATGAGAAGTGCATAATATGCGGCGGCGCGTTCAGGATGACCTGACGTCCGGTTTGCAAATCTTTGATGGTGAGCGCACCTCCGTCGTGAGTTTGACCGACTAAGAAGCGACCGTCGGGCGAGAGCAAAGGATTGACCATAAAGCCGCCTGTCCCGACTCCGGTGATGGCTCCGGTGGTGGTGAGCATATCGACTACGCTGAGGGCACGCGGGCCGACCAAGGCACTGCCCACGACGATGCGCGCGCGAACAGCGGCGATGTCACGCATGGTGATGATGCGGGCGGGCTGGGGAATGGTGGCGATGCGGGCGGCCTGCGCGGGGTCGGCGGGGTCGATGCGATAGACGTTTTGTTCTTCGGTGGGGCCAGCAAAGCCCATCCCCCTGTTGTAGGCAAGGACGCTGCCATTGGATAACCAGACGGCGCGGCTGGCAACACCAATTTGCAGGGCTTCGAGCGAGGTGAGATCGAGCAGTACGAGCACTTCCGGCTCGTTTTCGGCAACACGGGTGAGCAAGAGGCCATTGATGTTGGGGGCGAAGGCGGGCTGAGTGTAGGCAGCGGACACGGATGTTTGACCGGCGGAGTCGTGGGTGAGAATGCGCTGCGGGGGGCTGCCGGGCGCACCGGCTAACCAAACACCGGCATCGGCCTCAGTAGGAGGGATGATGTAGGCAACGCGGCTGGAGTCGGGACTGAGGGTGAGTTCGGAAACGGACGCACCAACAGCGGTGAGTTGTTCGGGTTCGGTGTTGGTGAGGAGATTTTGCTGCCAGAGTTGTGAGTCACTGGCATAGACGAGCAAGCGCGAGTCTGATGAAACTGCGTAGGCGGTTATATCAGCGGACGCGCCGGTGAGCAGTTCGGGCGGAGAACCGTTGGCCGGAAGCCGCCAGATTTGGTCAATGTCGTTACCGTCGGCGGCCAAGAAGTAACCGTTGGCGGTGAGTTCGACACCATTGACCCGTTCGAGGGGTGGCGGCCCCCAACTGAAGGCTACGACATCGGCGATGGGCAGTGTCAGGCCCTGTCCGGTGGTGGGCAGGACGAGCGCCATCACCCCACCGCGAAGGGCAACAGCAAGCTGCGCGCCGGGTGCCCAACGAAGGTTGTTCAACTCGACGGGAACATCGCTGAGATTTTCGATTCTGGGGGCGTTGGGGGCAAGGCCGATCAAACGACCACTGCCTTCGGGAACGGTTTCATCCCCTTTCTGGCGGCCAAAGACCAGCAGTGTGCCATCCAAGCGGACACCGGGACGACTGTAATTCCATGTGCTGTCGAGCAGGATGGTTTGAGCGTTACCAGCGGCCAGATTCATGCGGACAAGGCCACCATCGGCAGGGGCGAAGATGACTTCGGTGTTGGAAATCCAAGCCAAACCGATGGAAGAGGGAATGGCGCTGGTGAGGATGAGGAGTTCGCGGTCACGGCGATAGAGCCACCAGATGTTATCCCCGGCTTCGGCAGCGAGATAAGCACCGGTGGGTGACCATTGGAGGCTGATAAACAAGCCTTCGCGCAATTCAGTGATGACGGGTTCGGGAATGGTGTTGGCGTAGATGCGCGCGCCGTAGGGGGTGGTGTAAGCGAGCATGTCTCCAGCAGGCGACCACGCAATGGTATCGCCGCGACCCCGTGACGGTGGGAGATCGGCTGACTGGTCGTCGATGACAGTTTGTTCGCCGGTGTAGATGTTGCGGAGGGTCAGGTTTTGCTGGGTGCGATAGGCCAACCAATTGCCATCCGGCGCGACGCCAAAATCGACAACAAATTCATCTTCGGGGGTGACGACGCTGATGCCTTCCGAACCGAGGCCGATGCGCTGGACACGACCGTCATTGGATAAGAGATACAGGGGAGTGGGCAGATCCAGCCCATCTTGAGCCTGCACCCAAGCGAACACGAACAGGAAGCAAACGAGGCACAACAGTGACTTGCGAATCATAGGCAACCCTCACTCTCCTACGGTTGTGGAGTATACATCATTCGCGCCGTTTGCGAGTGGAGGCGGGATAGGGATTTTGTACGGGAGGCAAGATCAGATGGTGTTGAGGATGATCTGACCGTCATGCCATTCGGGCTGCCAGTCAAGCAGGTCAGCGAAGCGGGCAAAGCGTTCAAATTGGAGGGGCGAGAGAAAGTTCTCGAGATAGGCGGTGTGGCTGTGGAAGATGATGACGATGTAAAAGTCGCGGCTATTGGAATCCATCTGGTAGATAAAGAGGGCGCGCTGACCGGGTACACGCCCGATACCGACTTCGCCGCATAACTTGAGAAATTCTTCTTCACAGCCCGTTTTGACGCGCACATGCACTATCGTTCCATACATAAACACTCCGACGGAAACTTTGTCAAGCGATTAGATGGCCGCGAAAACGACTTCGCCGTCGTTCCATTCCGGTTCCCGTTCGAGGACGGACATCAGCTTGAGGAAGCGCTGATGTTGTTCGGGGGAGCGGGCGTTGGCGTGATAGGCATCACGATTTTCAAAAAGGACGGCCATGTAATATTCGTGGGGGGTGGAGTCCATTTTATAGACATAGACGGCAAGCTGGCCGGGGGCTTTAATTCCTTCGATTTCATTGACGATGCGGGCAAATTCTTGTTCGGAGTCTGGCCGAATGCGCATGCGAGCAACTGTCCCGTACATGATTCTCCTCCTCAGAATGATCAAGCTGAATTGGCAGAACTGAAAGCGTGGACGAATCGTCAATGAGAGTCACGCTTGTTATACTCCCATAGGAACATAAATAGCAACAAGGAAATCAACACAGACGCTTATGACAACCATTCCTACAATCGTCGACGGCGGAGAATCGTTTTTTTACCGAGGGGGAGAGACGGGCTGCCTATGTTTGCACGGGTTCACGGCTTCGCCGGCTGAGGTGCGGTGGTTGGGGGGGCATCTGGCGGCGGAGGGGCTGACGGTTTACGGGCCACGACTGCCGGGACATGCAACGGATTACCGCGATTTGAACCACTACCGATGGCAAGATTGGTACGCGGCGGGTCTGGACGGGTTGAAGCTGCTGCGAAGCCAGTGCAAACGGGTGTTTGTGGTGGGACATTCGATGGGTGGTTTGCTGGCGCTGCTGCTGGGGGCGACGGCGACAATGGACGGGCTGGTGGTGATGGCCGCGCCGGTGCTGTTCCGCAACCGGCAGATGGCGATGACGTGGTGGTTGAAGTATCCCCTGCCCTACACTGACCAGACGGACCGGAGCAAGCTGATTCAGGTGATCCACGAGGAACAGACGCGACGGGGCGAACCGACTTACGGGCGAATCCGTTATAACCTGTGGTCGACGGCAGCGGTGGGTGAGTTGTACAGGCTTTCCAACGTGACGCGGGAGCGTCTGGGCGAGGTGAAAGCACCGTTGATGGCGATTTACTCGGAGGCTGACCGGACGGTAGCAATCGAGAACCGTGATCTTGTGGTGAAAGGGGTGCGGAGCGCAGTGGTGGAAGTGCATACGCTGCACACGAGCGATCATATTCTGCCGCAGGATGTGGAACGGGAGACGGTGTTCCGGCTGACGACGGATTTCATCCGCGCGCAGAGCAACCCGACGGGCTGAGACACGTATAGTGAGATTATGGGCCGGTTGTCAATGTGGAGTGAGATAAGACGATGTTACGAGCTGTGATGGATCAAATTCGCCTAACGTGGCGTTTACTGCGCGACCCGCGCGTGCCGATGATCACCAAGCTGATCCCGTTCCTCGGACTGGTTTATGTGGTTTCACCGATTGACATCATCCCGGATTTGATCATCGGGCTGGGACAGTTGGACGATCTGGGGATCATCCTCGCGGGGATGCGGTTGTTCGAGGCGCTGGTGCCGGAGCACATCGCGCTAGAGCACCGGACGGTGATGGCGGGTAAGCCGGTGGACGTGATTGACGCTCCGGCGTACCGGATCACACGGGTGGAAGACGAGAAACCCAAGAACGGATAAGACGCTGTTTTAGCGCAGTTGAAGACGCTGCGACTGCACTTCGTCCATGGCGCTGATGGTGTCTTGCAGGCTGGCGACTTCGTCCTGAATTTCGAGGCGGAGTCGCTGGGCGCGAGAGCTATCGACTTCCTTTGTGCCGAGCAAGGACATCTGGGCGTAGATGGTGCCGAGGGATGAGAGCGTACTTTCGAGCTGGATTTCGGCACGTTTGACGCTGTTGACTGTGGCATCGAGGTTGTCGCGCTGCTGGGTGAGGGTGCGGAGCTGTTCTTCGAGATCACGGCGGACGGTTGGATCGGTTTCGTTCTTGAGGCGGATCTGGGTCTTTTCGATCTGCTGGGGAACCATGCGGCGATCCCGTTCGACGAGATCGTTGTTGTCGAAGGCGTCGATATGGAGGGCGAGGTCGTACATATGCCCGATCCAATCGGTAATATCGGCGATGGTTTGATTGAGGCTGAGGCGCATGGCTCCGTCGTGACGACCGGCGAGAGTCATCATGTTGCGGCGGTATTCGAGGGCGCTCTGGAGGCGCTGACGCGAGACGGAACTGCGAATCTTGCTGAGATCAAACTTTTCCTCAAATTCGCGGGCAACCGCACGCGAGGCGGCAGCGGGGTCGCTGAGGTTGGAGGCGATGAACGCGCCTTCGGCGAGGGCACCCAAGACGAGCCAATACCACTGCTGCCAACCGGGAATGTTGGTGATTTGTACCCCGAAGAAGAGAATGGCCGTGACGGCAAGCGTCAAGGCGGTTTGCCAACTGAGGACGGCGCTCCGTAAGATCGCGCCGAATGCCCGTTCCCGTACTGTTGAATCTTTCGCCATTACCTTTTTCCCCGCGAGTTCCGCCGTGTGCGGCGGAGATTGCTTAGACGCGATGCGCCAAGCGTATGATTAATGAGAAGGCGCGGACAGGAGGCGGGAATGCCCCACCCCCTGAGCGCACGTGTCGCCGGAAGATGGCCGACGATTAGCTGCTGCTTGACTGGCCGCCCTGACTGGATTGTTCGGCACCACCGCCGGACGCACCGAGCAGACGACGGCGGCGTTCATCCAACTGGCGTTCGACTTCGCTACCACGAACGGCTTCTTCGACCTGTTCGGAGAGGTTCTTGGTGGCCATGTCGAGGCGAGCGTCTTCTTGATCGAGCCGCTGACGGATGGAGTCGGAGAGGCTGCTGATTTCGGCATCACCAACGTTGGCAAGGGCGTCGAGGCTCTTGACGGTTTTGACGGTGACCTTCTTGGCCTCGGCAAGTTCGATGAGGGAGCGGAGGTGTTCACGCTCCTGCTTGATGGTGGTCAGACGGCTTTCGAGCTTGAGGCGCATATCCAGCATCTTTTGATACTGGCCTTCTTGATCCTGCCACTGGGTGTAGTATTCCTGTGAAAGCTGCTGCTTGGTGTTGAGTTCGGCCTGCGCAGCGGCGGCGAGGTCATCTTTACCTTTGACGATGAGGGTGTCGATGTCGCGGTCGAGTTTTTCGGCCTGCGAGGCGAATTCCTCGTACTTACGCTTGAGGGTTTTGACGGTGCCGCCGACGGTGGCAGCGGAGTCTTCCAGCGCCTCTAGATTACGCTCCACCTGCCGGATGTACTCGTCCATGACCTGAACGGAGTTATTTTCCAGCGCACGGTCTACGATGCCGTGCAGATTGGCACTGATTAAGGTGTTGATTTTTTCAAATAGGGATGGAGCCATGGGGCCTGTTTCTCCTGATTATGCTGATGAACGCCATCAATTGTTATACGTAATCAGTATAGCGCAAGTTGTGGTGAGCGAAATAGAAAAATGATATTCGGCGATTGATCGGAAAGAATTTGGCGGACAATCCGCCGGGATTGGCGGCGGGAACAGGCGACGGTGGCGCGGGTTTATGTCGTTTGACGGCGGGAAGATGGGGGGGTGGCGCTTTTGGCTGCGGGAAATACGGTGTTGGCTGCCGCCATGCGGCAATGGCAGCGGGAAGGAGGGAGACAGCCGCCGGCAAAAAAGGGACGGAGGCGGGAAGCAGGGGAACTGGCGCAGACAAACGCCGCCA
>JAFLCH010000079.1 GCA_017303775.1 Anaerolineae bacterium
GCGTGGCTTGAGAATCTTAATTCTTGTGGACGGAAAATTAACCTATACTTTAGATATTGAAGTCATTCAACTCACAAATTCCCCGACTCCCCCAACGGTATGCCGCCAGCCTCGCAAGACGCTGGCGGCATCAATTCAGGTCAATGCTCACAATCCGATCAAGACCAGCATCATCCTGCCAGAGGTGTATTTGCGCGTGCGGGAAGTGCTCGCGGGCTAAGGCTGGCACGGACTCACCCTGATCGTAGCCGATTTCCAAGAGCAGGCGCGCTCCGGCGGTTGTGACCTGTGAAGCCTGCGCGAGTAACTGGCGGATCAAGCCGAGGCCGTCCGCGCCACCATCGAGCGCTAGGCGAGGTTCATGCTGGCTGACGGGCAGGCGATCCACTTCGGCTGAGGGGATGTAGGGCAGATTGGCCATGATGAGTTGGACGCGGATTGCGGCTGTGATGAGGGGCTGAAGCAGGTGACCGTGCATGAAGTGGACGTGGGGGGCGTGGAGGGCGGCGTTGTGTTGGGCGACGGCGAGGGCGTCGGGGCTGATGTCGACGGCATAGACGCGGGCGGTGGGCTGGAGGGCGGCGAAGGTGACGGCGAGCGCTCCGCTGCCGGTTCCGACATCGACGGCGGTGAGGCCGGGATGCTGGCGGGCGAAATCGAGGGCGTGCTCTAGCAGGCGTTCGGTTTCGGGGCGGGGAACCAATACGGCGGGGGTGACAAAGAAGTCACGATCATAGAAACCACGCCGGCCTAGAAGGTAGGCGAGGGGTTCACCGGACGCGCAGCGCTCCACCCACGCGGTGAAGCGGGCGAGCTGGGGAGCGGTGAGGGGTTGTTCGGGGTGGGTCAGCAGGTGGGCGCGGGAGACGCCGAGAGTTTCGGCGAGCAAAATCTGGGCGTCAAGGGCGGCTGATTGGGAGGCGGGCGCGATTTGTTGGCGGGCTTGTTGGAGGGCTTGAGCAATGGTTAGGGGCATTTTGTGACCTCTTTTAGCCGAATCTGACAGCGAGAGTTGGTCATTTCTTAACTAAAACATCCATCGATTGTAAACAGCGACTGTTATATTGTAAGGAGGCTGCAAGGTGTAGTGCATAGATTCAGAACACGTCGTTTAAGTGTATTCATAAGGGGCAATTTGATCATGATGATGATGAACGACCGCCATCAACCCCGGCACTATCAGGAGAGCAATCGTGATAGCTGCCATTACTGCCACCGAACCCCTGCTGTATGGCAGCAGAACGGGAATGAACGGGTGTGCAGCCACTGCGGGACACGCGTCTACAGCCCGGTGATGACGCTCTCGGCCAAGCCCACCAACAAGTCGCAGCGTTGAATTGACTTGAAGCGGCGTAAATCCGGCGCTTGCCCGATTTACGCTGTTTTTTCTTCGCCGATCAACCCCAATGTTTCGACCGCGCCATGCCGAATTTTGATGTCGGGACTGGTTAGGGCTGTGAGCAGATAGGGAACGGCATCTTCCCCGATGCGCGCGAGCGCCTCGACGACGTTTTTGCGAACGGGCGGGGTGGTGTTCATGCCGGGGATGGGGTCCCAGCGCCGGCTGAAAATTTGAACCATGGCGGGCACGGCCTGCGTACCGCCGATGTGACCGAGCGCCTGCGAGGCGTTGATGCACATCGTCCAATCGGTGTGCGGGTTTTCGAGGATGGCGATCAAGGCAGGGACGGCGGCCTCGCTCTTGATCTTCCCCAAGGCTTCGGCGGCGGCATGGCCGACTGCTAAAACTTCATCACTCAACAATTGAATAAAGCGCGCTTCGGCAGCGGTATGACGCATGGCTCCGAGAATGTTGACGGCGGCGCGGCGTACATCGGCATCGGCATCGTCGAGCAATTCGACGAGGGCGGGGATGGCGGACTGGTCGTTGAGATCGGTAAGGGCGTTGACGACAAAATCGTAGACAAGACCGGCTTTGTCGTGCAGGGCGGCGAGGAGGGCTTGAGTGGCAGCCGCGCTTCGGGTTTTGCCGAGGGCGCGCGCTGCGGCGCTGCGAACCATGTGGTTATCATCTTGCAGGCGTTCAATCAACCCCTGCACAATTGAATCCTGTACCGTCATCATTTCCTCAAGTTGATATTCTCGTGGACGGCATCAGTGTAGTGGATTGTGGGGCTAAAGTGTAGGGATGATCGTGCCGGCAGCGGATGCGTGACCGGGTGTGCAAGCAGTGTTGGGGTGATTGAAGCGGCTGATGATCAGCCCCTACTCTAGCGGTGAAACGCGCATTTGGTCAGCGTTCGATGGGGAGGCGGCGCATGGCCCAACCGTGCGTGCCATCTTCGAGGTTATAGACTTCGGGATAACCCTGCTGCAAGAGGAACTCGGAGCCGTACAAGCTGCGGACACCGGAAGCACAGACTACGACAACTGGTTTGTCCTGCGGGATTTTGGTGAGATGGTCGGGAAGGTCGTTGAGGGGGATGTGGATGGCACCGGGGATGCGCCCCATGACCCATTCTTCATATTCACGCACATCAACCAAGGTGTGATCTCCGGCGTGAAATTTTTCTCGATACACTTCAATTGGAATACTCCGAAAATGACTTTGAGTCTCGTTTTTGTCGTTTGTCACAGTAAAAACTCCTCCTTTAGACGGGCGTCACAATAGATGGTTTATTTTACCATGATAGTTATTCTGTTGAGTAAAGAATAAGCTCGACATGAAGCGGTGATTAACAGCAGTGACTCGTGTGCTGAATAAAGATTGATTATGATGTATGTGGGGGGAGCGCAACATGACACATATTCAGGTGAATGCCATCATCGAGACTGATGCACATCGTGTTTGGACGGTTTTGACTCATCCGCGTTCGATCACACGGTTGAATCCGCACATTCAACAACTGGCAAGCCAACCGTCACCGCTGGGCGGGTATAACCAGCAGTGGGCGTATATGATGGGACGGATGAAGTTGTTCACACAGGCGCAGATTGTGCGTTATGTGGAAGCGCAACACTTGAATATCCGGCTGGTGGGCGAGTTGTGCGGGCAGTGGACATACTGGTTGGAGTCGGACGGTTACTGGTCACACATAGCGCTGACGATTGATTACGAACTGCCGTTTTCCAAAGTGGGGGCGGCGTTACATGCGCTGGTGTTGGAGCCGGAACAGATGATGCTGGCGCAGTTACAACTGGAACGGCTGCGGCAGTTTTGCGAACGCAAAGCGGCGTAACGGGTAAGGCGAGATGGGATGAGCACGGTGATGAACCGTGCTTTTTGTTTGCACCGGCTGAGGCGGGATTTTGGCAAAATAAACAAATCGACAGACAAATTCTTGACAGAAAATATTATGATGCCTATAATTCTCATAAAGATTGGAAACGTTTCCAAAAATTACTTATTCGAAACTCATCAAAAAAATGTCACCGCCTACCATACGTGATGTCGCCCAAAAAGCCGGAGTTGGCATCGGCACCGTTTCAAGAGTTCTGAACAACAGCGCTCTGGTGAACGCTGAGACTCGTCAGCGGGTGCTGGAGACTATTGCCGAACTCGGCTTCCGCCCCAACAGTATTGCGCGACAACTTCCACGCAAACATCGCATTCACAATATTGGGGTCATCACACAACCTTTTTTTAGCTATCGTTCTTTTGCTGAGCGGCTGCGGGGTGTGCAGGCGGCGCTGAACGAGAGCGAGAAGGATTATGAGCTGGTTTTGTACAGCGTCAGCTCGCTGCCGCATTACCAAGAGCGATTGGTTTCGATCACCCAAGCGGGGAGCGTGGAAGGTCTGATCATCATTGACCTTGAGCTTTCTGAAGAACAGAAAAACATGCTGCGGCAATCCAAAATACCGTTTGTGGGGATTAACCACCTGCAAAACCAAGATTGGCCGTGCGTGGGTACCAGCAATGTTTACGGCGGACGGGTGGCGACGGCGCATCTGGTTGGGCTGGGACACCGGGAGATCGCCTATGTCGGGGATGATTTCTACGACCCGTATGGGTTTAACACGAGCCGGGAGCGCTACCAAGGATACTGCGAGATTCTGGAGGAGCAGGGTATTCCGCTGCGAGACGCGTATTTCGCGGTGGGGGCACATGATTATGATGTGGCACGGGAATTGTGCCGGCGTGTGCTGAAAGAGAAAAACCGCCCAACGGCCATCTTCGCGATGTCGGATATTCAGGCGTTGGGGTGTATCGCGACCTGCCATGAACTGCGATTACGCGTGCCGGAAGATATTTCGGTGATCGGGTACGATGATCTGGAAATGAGTTATCACACGGGATTGACGACGGTACGACAACATCTGTCCTTGAGCGGACGGATTGCACTTGAGTATCTGGTACAGGTGCTCAAGGGAGGCGAGGACACTAGCCCGGCAGTACCGCTGCCGGAAGTGATCGCACGGAAGACAACCGGTGCTCCGAAGCGAGTAGGGAGAAGCGGTTGAGCGAAAAGCAGGTGTGTGACCTGCGCAACTATTTGGGGATCAATTCGTTGAAAGAGAGGCTCTTTCGCGATTGATGAACGTATCTTTCGATACATATTCGTTTATTTGAGAGGAGATTGAGGATTATGAAAAAAGTCTCTATCGTAATGCTCATCGCGCTCGTGCTTTCGCTGGGCACGAACGTGATGGCGCAGGGCGCCTCGGGCTGTCCGGACGGATTGTGGACTCTGATGAGCGCGGAACTGGAATCGGCCTGCAAGGGCGAATTGGCCGGTACCGCGGTCACGATGAGCGGGCCGTTCACGGATGAAGACGAAGTCAAGTTCAACGACTCGATTGCCGAGTTTGAAGCTTGGACAGGCATCGACATTCAGTACACGGGTTCGAAGGAATTCGAAGCTGTCATTCGCGCGTCGGTTGAAGGTGGCGCTGCTCCTGACATCGCCGACTTCCCGCAGCCGGGTACGGTGAAGGGTTTCGCAGCGGATGGCAAGGTTGTTGACATCAGCACGTTCATGAACCCCGAATGGCTGGCTCAGAACTATCTGGCAAGCTGGCTGGATATGTCGAGCATGCCGGGGCCGGATGGTGAAGCGATCACCGCCGGTGTGTGGGCACGCTTTAACGGCAAGAGCCTTGTGTGGTACCCGAAGCAGGCTTTTGAAGCTGCCGGATACACCATTCCGACGACATGGGACGAACTGATCGCCCTGTCCGACCAGATCGTGGCGGACGGCGATGCACCGTGGTGCGTGGGTATTGAATCCGGCGCGGCGACCGGTTGGCCGGCGACTGACTGGATGGAAGAAGTGATGCTGCGCACGACCAGCCTTGAGAACTATGACAACTGGTCGTTCCCGAGTGACGTGGCGAACCGTCTGCCGTTCACCGATCCGGCAGTGAAGAATGCTGCTGAGACACTGGGGACACTGTGGTTCACCGACAACTATGTTCTGGGTGGACGTCAGGCGATCGCCGGTACGTTCTTCGGCGATGCTCCTACCCCGATGTTCGCTGATCCGGCGCAGTGCTATATGCACAAGCAGGGTAACTTCATCACCAGCTTCTTCCCCGAAGGCGTGCAGGCAGGCGTGGATTATGACTTCTTCTATCTGCCGCCGATTGATGAAGAATACGGCAAGCCGTTCCTCGTGGCAGGCGACCTGTATGCGATGTTCAACGACCGTCCTGAAGTTCGCGCGGTGATGGACTTCTTCAGCCGCGGCGAATCGCTCAAGTCGTGGTTGGGCAGCGGTGGCGCACTTTCGCCGCACAATGACGCGCAACTGGAATGGTACGGCAGCGACGTGGAACGCGGTATCGCGGAACTGGTGTCGCAGGCGACCAGCGTGCGCTTCGACGGTTCTGACCTGATGCCGGCGGCTGTTGGTTCAGGTTCATTCTGGAAGGGTATGACCGACTGGGTGAGCGGCACGGTTGATCTGGACACGGCGCTGGCGGAAATCGACGCGGCGTGGCCTCAGTAAGCCGTTGAGATACTGTTTCGCCAGTATTTCTTCCTGAAGTTTTCACAGGGGAGCAGGGTGAACCAGTACGGTTGACCCTGCTCTTCTTCAAAATTATTCGCTTCCTTCAGCCAACGTGGGGGGAATGATGCAAAGTAAACGTATTCCAAAAAGCCAAGAAGGTGTGCTGGAGGGACCCAGCGTCACGCGTACCGTGATTACGGTGCTGGCGCTACTGGCAACCTTTGCCGTCCTATACTTAGGATTTATTTTCTTGCGCGACAGCCAAGCGCCACAACTGGTGATTGCTATCACGGCGATCATCTGGGGTGTGGGCGGGGTGGCGTTACTCTTTTTTACGGCGAACTGGTTTATTGAAAGCCTGCCTGAAAAATGGACAGCGCGAATTCAGCCGTTTATTTTCGTCGGGCCAGCGGTGGTGCTGCTGGCGTGGTATCTGGCGGTGCCGACGGTGCGCACGCTGTATCTGAGCCTGTTCAACGCCAACTCCACAGAGTTCATCGGATTGAAAAACTATCAAGCGGTTTTCACCGAGCGGATTATGGTGGAAGCATGGACGAATAACATCCTGTGGATGGCGGTGGGGACGACGCTGACGGTGGTCTTCGGGTTGATGATCGCGGTGCTGGCGGACCGAAGCCGGTTCGAGCGGGTGGCGAAATCATTGATCTTCATGCCGATGGCGATTTCGATGGTCGGGGCGGGCGTGATCTGGAAGTTCGTGTACGACGTTAACCCGAACATCGGCTTGCTGAATTCGATCATTGTGTCGTTGGGCGGGCAACCGCAGGCATGGTTGAGTCTGGTGCAGCCATGGAACAATCTGTTCCTGATCGTGGTGATGGTGTGGCTGCAAACGGGATTCGCGATGGTGCTGATTTCGGCGGCGATTAAGGGTATTCCGGAAGAACTGCTGGAAGCGGCGCGGGTGGATGGGGCGACGGAAGTACAGATCTTCTTCCGGATTATGATACCGGCGATTTCCGGCACGCTGCTGACGGTGATTACGACGGTGGTGATCTTCACGCTGAAGATTTTCGACATCGTGATGGTGATGACGGGCGGACAGTTCGGAACCGAGGTGATCGGGGTGCGGTTTTACCGCGAGATGTTCACCAACGGTAATGCCGGATATGGCTCGGCCATTGCGATCGTGCTGCTGATCGCGGTCATCCCGGTGATGATTTACAACCTGCGCGAATTCAGCAAGCGCGAAGCGTTTTAAGGGGGCAGCGAACATCATGAAAAATACAAAACGACGCGCAATTCTGGTTGTGAATGGTGTGCTGCTCATCATCATTGTGCTGTGGACAATCCCGACCGTCGGGCTGCTGGTTTCATCCGTGCGAGACCGGAATGATATTCAGACGAGCGGTTGGTGGTCGATCATTCCACATCAGAGTTGGGTGGCGAGCGGCGAGCCGATTGCAGCTCCGCCTGACCAAACACGCGACCAACCGATCACGATCAACGGGGTAACCGCGAGCTACGACGAGTGGCGTAACGGTGTGAACATGGGTGACGGGACGCGGATCGTGTGGGTGGGCAATTTGCGGACGGGACGGTTGCAGCTTTACACGCAGCAGATCAGCATGAACTGGAATTTCACGCTCGACAATTACAATCAGGTATTGGCGGGCAAAGCCTTCGAGATTCAGCGGGCTGACGGAACCAGCACGACGGTGCAGGGCGATGATCTGGTGGGGGCGTTCTTGAATTCGCTGACGGTGGCGATTCCGTCTACGATCATCCCGATTTTGATCGCGGCGTTCGCGGCATACGGGTTCGCGTGGATGAAGTTCCCCGGACGGCGGATCATCTTCATCGGGGTGGTGGCGATGCTGGTGGTACCACTACAAATCGCGCTCATCCCGATTTTGCGGGATTATGTGAATCTGGAGTTGAACGGGACGTTCCTCGGCATCTGGTTGGCGCACACGGGCTTTGGTTTGCCGCTGGCGACGTACCTGCTTTATAACTACATCAGCCAGCTTCCGCGCGATATTCTGGAGTCGGCGTTCATTGACGGGGCGTCGCACTTCACGATCTTCCAACGGTTGGTGCTGCCGCTTTCGGTTCCGGCACTGGCATCGTTCGCGATTTTCCAATTCCTGTGGGTGTGGAATGATTATCTGGTGGCGCTGATCTTCATGGGCATCACGAACCGGGGCAATCAGGTGCTGACGATGCGAATCGCTGAGATGGTGGGTTCACGCGGACAGGATTGGCATCTGCTGACTTCGGCGGCGTTCATCTCGATGATTGTGCCGCTGGTGGTGTTCTTCGCTTTACAACGTTACTTTGTACGCGGATTGATGGCTGGCTCGGTGAAGGGCTAGTTCAGCGACCGCACTCCCCACGCCTCGCCTTCTCTGCACAGGGAAGGCGAGCATTAGGGGGCACAGTGTGGCGAGGCGATGGGTAAGAGAAGGCGGCTGTCCGGCAGCGGTTGAGCGCGGCTGGTGATGGGCAGGCGCTGACCGTCAGGTGTGAACAAGCCGACGGCAATTTGTGTGATTTCCCCACTGGCAGGCAGGGTGTAGGTGTCGAGGAGTGTTTGCCCCGGCAGCCAATCCGCCAGCGCGTATTCCCCTTGCAACGGCGTTCCATCGCCCTGCGCTATTAACTCCCCTGCTGCATCCAAGCCATGCACGAAGGTTTGAATACCGGTTTGCTGTAGAGGCATGAGCACATGCCAGTACAGGCGGAGCATTAAGGTGTCTGCGGACGGGACGACTTCGGCGCACCAGAGTTCGAGCTTCTCATCGAAACGATAATCGAATAGGCGAGACACTGACACCCCTGACCCGTTGATGCGCAGCGAGGCGGGCAGGACGAGTGTGGTTGAGCCATCCGGCAGGGCGAGGCGCTGACCGGTGGCCTCGTCTTGAAGCTGGACGGTGAGGCGGGCGAGATAAGGCGGCGCGTCATCAAACAGGCGGAGGGGATGTTCATCGCGGATGAAGTAGCCGGGTTGGTGAGTGACGGGGGCGTCGCCGATGAAGAAGCCTTCGTGCGATCCCCACGCGGCAGTGAGGGCGGGATTGACGATTTGGACGACGGGTTTATAGAAGTGGTCGAGGGGGCGAAGGGCGCGCCAGTATAAGGTGATGTTGAGGCGTTCAGCGAGGGCGGCGGATTGGTCGTGCAGGGTGTAGCCGAGCAGTTCGTAGGCATCCCCGAAGGTTTGATGTACGGGGGTTTGCATGGCAGCGGGCGAGGCCAGCGGGGAGCGGAGGCGGAACCATGAGGTGTCGGGCTGGATGTAGAAGCGGTTGACGAGGGCGAAGGTGATGAGACCCAGCGCGAGGGCAAAGGCCGGACGTGGCGCGAACGATTCGGCGGATGGGGTGGCAAGCTGGCGACGACCGGTGATGATGAGCCACGCGACCAGCGCAAGGCTGAGGAGGCTGATGAGGGGCGCGATGTGCTGGACTGATGTACCGGCGTAGTTTAAGACGAGTGTGTGTTCACCGGCGGGAACGGCGATGGTGATTAGGCCGTGTTCCGGTTCGGGCGTGATTTCGATGGGTGCGCCGTCGAGCTGTGCCTGCCAACCGGGGAAGTCAAACTGGCGGAAGGTGAGCTGAAAGGGCTGAAGGGCGTTGAGGCGGAAGGTGCGATCATCAAGGCGGGTGATCGTGCCTTGTTCGGGTGCGGGTTGATAGGGATAGAGGCGCAAGGGATGGGCGGCGATTTCGTCGAGATTGCCGGGGACATCGAAGGGCGGACGCTGCCCTCCGATGGGACGGAACTCGTTGTAACTGGTGCTGCCGAAGGTGTAGGTGCTTTGTTCGTAGCGGATGAAATCGGCAGCGGAGAGGTTGGAGAAGTCGAGCAGGTCACGAGACGGATAGATGGTGGGGAGGGCGGCGACGATGACGAGCGGGACGGCGAGTAAGGCGGCGGTTGTTGACCAGCGGCGGGGCAACCAGAGCAGGCTGGCTCCCCCAAGCAAGGCGAAAAAGATGCCCCCGACACGCAAGGCACGACCGGGAAAACGAAGCTGACGCACCAAAGGCAGGTTGAGCCAGAATCCGGTGGAGATGTCGAGGAGGAGGAAGACCAAGAAGAGGGCGGCTGTGGCACAGACCAGCGCAAGAAGCCAGCGGCGGCGACGCAGGAGGGCTAAGACACCGAGTACGGCCAGCAGAGCGGTGAGCGCGCCGAGAGCATCGGGTAAGGCAGGATTGAGTTCGCTGAGGTCGGGGGCGGCGGGTTGTGTGAATAAGCGGCTGAGGGGGATGAAGCTGGCCGCGAATACGGCAGGAATCTCGTCATTGCCGTTTTCGATATGGACATAGGGAAGTTCCAAGAGCATCGGCAGGAGGAAGATGGCGGCGACGCCGAGGCCGATGAGCAAGGCGCTGAGGAGGGCGACAAGACGAGTGATCAAGGTGCGGCGAGCGTGAAGGGCGTACCTCGCGGCGAGCAGCAAGAGGCCGGGGGCGACAAATAAACCGGCCAAGACGGCGGTGGGTTGATGGGCGAGGAGCAAGGCGCTGAAAAGGAGCGCGGCGAGAGCGATGGGGCGGCGGGCGGGTGTGCGCGCGGCTTGAAGGAGGGTGAAAAAGAACCACGGGATGATGCCTGCGGCCATGATTTGCGGGAGGCTGCCGACGTTCCAGACGCCTTGCAGATACCATGGGGCATATGACCAGAGGGCGGCTGAGAGAAGGGCGGTAGAGGATGTGAGCAGGGATTGGGCGAGCTTGTAGACGCCGGCGCTGCCGAGCATCCATGCAAGGGCGACGAGCAGGCTGTAGGCTAGAGGGGCGCTGATGCCGAGCAGACCGAGCAGCCCACCGGAATAGGCGGCGAGCGGTGCATAATAGTTGAAGACGGGATAGCCATAGCCGAGATGAAACCACGGTATCCAACGCGGGTAGAGTTCGCCATTCTGGATGAGGGTGGTCATGGCAAAGATGCGGTGGACGTGGATGATGCCATCGGCGGTGTTGATGACGAGGCTGCCGTTCAAGGTGGGGAGGATGGCCGGGAGGGGGATGAGGGCGGCCACAAACAGCCCGATGAAAGACTTCCAAGTCGTTGAGGTGAAAAAGCGCACCGACAATACCTTCCTGCGAAGACGAACGCACCGTTGCAGTTATACAGATTTTTGGGAGGCATTACCAGAGACAGTCGGGTGTAGAAGATTGGTGTGTATAAGATCGCAGATGCGATAACCGGAGGATCTAACTGCAAGTTTGCATTTAGCTACTTGTAAGGAAAGGTGTCTAGGATGGCCATCATAGCAGTAATAGGTGTACAAAGAAGGTTCGAAATAAACTTATGAAAGGCTGTAAAGCCCATGCAACCTAATGTCAGCATCATTGTCCTCAATTACAACGGGCGAGAAGATACTCTGGCCTGTTTGCGTTCGCTTCAGCATGTTACTTACCCGAACTTGCGGGTGGTGATGGTTGATAATGCTTCTACGGATGGCACAGTGGAGGCGGTACGGGCGGCGCATCCTGAAGTGACGATTCTGGAAACCGGCGCTAACCTCGGCTTTACGGGGGGCAATAACGCCGCTATCAAAGAGGCGATTCAGCAAGGCGCGGATTACGTCATGCTGTTGAATAACGACACGATTGTCGCGCCGGATTTCGTGAGCGTGATGGTTGAGGTGATGGAGAAAGACCCGACTATCGGCGTGACGGGGCCGATGATTTATTACTACAGCAATCCGGAAGTGATCTGGTCGGCTGGCGGCGAGATTGATTGGAAGCACGGCACGACATCGATGATCGGGCTGAACGAGGTTGATCTGTCGCAGTTTGGACTCAGCCCGCGCGGGGTGGACTTCATCAGCGGGTGCGCGTTGATGGCACGGCGCGAGGTTTGGGAGAAGGTGGGGCTGCTGGATGACCAGTTCTTCATGTACTACGAGGAAACGGAGTGGTGCGTGCGTGCGGGACGAGCCGGATATAAACTGGCTGTTGTGCCGATGGCGATGATCTGGCACCGGATTTCGATTGAAGAACGGGCGGTTTCGCCACGGACGTACTATTATATGGTACGCAACCGGCTGCTGTTCTTGCACAAGACGCGGGCGACATACCAGTCGTGGTTTTATACGATCACGGAGTACGCGCGGACGTTTATGAGCTGGTCGCTGCGGCCTAAGTGGCAGAACCGACGGCACTTGCGGGGAACGATGTTGAAGGCCGTGCGGGATTATTCGCGCGGGCGTTATGGACAAATGACGGTGTAAAGCCTTTATGCACATTGTTTTTATCTCGTGGTGGTGGCCGTATCCGGCTAGCAATGGCTCGAAGATACGGATCTATAATCTTGTGCGTCATCTGGCGAGCAGGCATCAGGTGACGCTGCTTTCGTTTGCAGAGGCGGACGAGGCAACGGCGGAACAGGTGGCACACCTGAGGGCGTTTTGCGCGCGGGTGGAGGTGGTACGCAAGCCGATGTATAACCCCGGCGCGGTTAAGGCGTTGATGGGCTATTTGTCCAGTTGGCCGCGATCACTGGTGGATGTGTACAGCGAAGAGATGGACGCGCTGGTGCGGCGGGTTGCCGCGGAGACACCGATTGATGTGCTGATCGCTTCGGAGTTCCAGACGATGCGGTATCTGGAACTGCT
Source organism: Anaerolineae bacterium (assembly GCA_017303775.1). Lineage (GTDB taxonomy): Bacteria > Chloroflexota > Anaerolineae > Aggregatilineales > Phototrophicaceae > CFX2. The sequence continues at coordinate 12,514 of JAFLCH010000079.1, forward strand.
GCCGGATGTGCCGGTGATTCTGGAAGAGTTTGAGATCACCTCGTTTCATGACGCGGTGCGACGGTCGGCGGGTACGACGGCTGCGCTGCGGACGCAGATGACGCTGAGCAAGATGCAGAACGCCGTGCGGCGATTGGTCAACCAAGGGGCAGCGGTGACGGTTGTCTCGGAAACTGAGGCCGAGTATGTACGGCGGGCGGCTGGAGCAGACGCGATGGTGCAGGTGGTGCCGAACGGGGTGGATACGACGGTTCACCAGCCCAGCAACCGAATTCAACCCCAAGCTCAAACCTTGATTTATTCGGGGGCGGTGACGTACAGCGCGAATTATGACGCGGTGGCGTATTTTATCCGCGAGGTGTGGCCGCTGGTGCGGGCGCGATACCCTGAGGCGCGTTTCACGGTGACGGGCGGCACGGGCAGCGTTGATGTGAGTGATCTGGCGGTTGTTCCGGGCGTAACCTTCAGCGGTTATTTGCCTTCGGTGGCAGAGGTTGTGCAGGGACAGTGGGCGGTGGTGACACCGCTGCGGGAAGGCGGCGGAACCCGTTTGAAGATTCTGGAGGCGATGGCGCTGGGCACGCCGGTTGTTTCGACCTCGAAGGGGGCGGAAGGGCTGGCGGTTGTGGCTGGTGAGCATCTGCTGGTGGCGGATGATGCGGAAGGGCTGGCAGCGGCGATCAGCCGGTTGTTCGAGGATGAGGGGCTGCGACAGCGGCTGGCGAACAACGGGCGGGCGCTGGTGGCGCGGGAATATGATTGGAACGTGATCGCCGGGCGGCTGCTGGAATTGGTGGAATTGATGGGTAGTCGGACGGTGAAGGACTCGACGGCGAAACCTGCTTCGATCTAAATAGATATGGATTATCGCGGTTTACTGAGGGACAACAGTTGAATATGACAACGGTTACAGCGGGCGGCGGACGGCGGGATTGGATTTATCTGGCAGGGGTGATTGTCGTCATCCTGCTCATCACAGGGATTCCTTATTTTTACGCGGAACGGCTGGCGGGCAGCGAGAACCAGTTTATGGGTGTGGTGGTGAATATCCCTGACCACTTCCAATATTTTTCGTGGATGCGCGAGTCGCAGGAGCGGATTCTGGTGCCGAACCAACTGACACCGGAAACGAGCGCAGCACTGCTCTTTAACCTGCTGTGGTGGGTTCTGGGACGGGTGGAGGCGCTGACGGGATTGAGTTATGTGACGCTGTACCAACTCACGCGGTTGGCGGCGGGCGCGTTCACGATGGTGGCGATTTTCTGGTTCTGCGGGCTGGTGTTCAAGAGCCGCGCGAAACGCTGGACGGCGTTTTTCGTCGCGGTGCTGAGTTCGGGGTTGGGCTGGGTGATGATCGTGATTAAGTACCTGACGGACGCGGCGGACGCACCGTATCCGTTCACGATTTATACCTCGGAGCCGAACAGTTTTTATACGATTATGGGTTTCCCGCACTTCACGATCGCGACGGGGTTGATTACAGCAGTGTTCGGGATGGTGCTGCTGGCACAACGGACGGGACGGCTGCGGTATGCGTGGTATGGGGCGATCATTTGCTTGATTCTGACGCTGCAACACTCGTATGACTTCTTCACGATTTGCGGCGTGATCGGGATGTACGGGTTGTTCCTGTGGATACGCGACCGCAAGTTCCCGATGCATATCTTGAAGATCGGCGTGATCGTTGTGATCGTGGCGGTGTGGCCAGCGCTGCAAGCGTTTTATATCACACAGGCGGACGAGGTGTGGAAGGGTGTGCTGTCGCAGTTTGATAACGCGGGGGCATGGACACCGGGGCCGCTTTTGCTACCGATTTTGATGGGGATTAGCTGGCTGCTGGCGCTGTGGGCGGTAGACATCCGCACGCCGTGGAAGGACCGCGATGATACACACCTGTTCATTCTGGCGTGGTTTGTGTCGCACTTCATCCTGATTTACCTGCCGCTGAACTTCCAGATTCATTTGTTGAGCGGGTGGCAGGTGGTGATCGGGGTGCTGGCGACTATCGGGTTGTATACGCGGGTGCTGCCACTGTTGGGGCGCGTTTTCAAGGGGGCGTCACGGCAGCGGTTGGTGCTGGTGGCGACGGTGGTGCTGATCGTGGCGGTGCTGCCGACGAATGTGTACATACTGGCGCAGCGGTTCATTGATTTGCGGCGGGCAGCACAGGAGGCCGCGACGCCGGATGACCCGGCACAACAGAGCGCGGGCGATAACCAGTTCTTCCTGACGAAGCCGCAGGTGAACGGGCTGCACTATCTGGAAGGTGTGGCGCAGGACGATGATGTGGTGTTGAGCAGCTTGAGCCTCGGACAGTTCGTCCCGGCGCTGACGGGCGCGCGGACGTTCGTGGGGCATTGGGCGCAGACGCTGGATTTTCATACCAAGTTTGAACTGGTGAACCAATTCTTCGACAGCACGACGAGCGACGCAGACCGGC
>JAFLCH010000008.1:0-32983 GCA_017303775.1 Anaerolineae bacterium
CGCAGTGGCAGCGTTAGCCGAAATCGGGGGGATACGGGGGGAATCGACGACTTCAAATACAGCAAATGGCTGATCGGATAGGCATGATCCGAGGGCTGCCATCACGGAGCGGCGACCAATACCCATCGCAGCCAAACGATCGCAGGCAACTTTCTCGGTAAAGATGTCATCCGGTGAAATGCCTGACAGATACAGTCCATCAAGGACGCGAGCGAGCGCTGGCTGACGATTTGAGAGCAGCCATTCACGGAGTGCATTGCTCACCCGCGATGAAGCGGCACTATTCCCACGGTGAGGACGACGGCTAAAGGCACTCGTTATCGTGCGAACAGCCTCGGCGTAGCGACCTTTATAGGTTTCCAAGCGATCCTTGACGTGTGACGCATGAACTCCCGCAACGGCCAGCACAACATCTGACTGCGACCAGCCAGCATCCCGCGCTTGAACGGCCACTTGAAAAAGCGCTCTGTTACGACCATTCGGCGCTAGCTGCTGATACATGGCGACTAGGTCTTCGGGGGTACTATCGCGTCGGAATTCCGACGCGATGGGCTGCACCGGTTGAGGAGAAGCGGCTGAGGCTGCGAAGAATTGAGCTATGCGGCGTAGATCAATAGCACTTATTTGGTGAAGTGGTAGGTCATTTTCTACCTGCCAGCATTGATTGCCAACGGCAGTCGGAGGGGCAACGACATAAGCGCCCTCACCACGCAAATCCGCGCCTTTGAATGACCGGCTGGGAACTATCTGGCCGGGGCTTAACTTGAAGTAGAGGTGGGGCAGTCCTCGTCCACCAGAGCGGACGGTGAAGGTTTGACACAGATCGGGCAGGAGGCGTCGGAATTCCGACGCGATCCCCGCTTCATCAAAGTCAAGGACGAGCAGTCGGGACACCCGTCCGCATACAATTCCGATCCCTGTAAAGCGTTCGACTTGAAACCAGTCACGAAGATCGTGTTCGGTGGGAGGGGTGTGTTGATAGCGACCCCAGCGAACGGCGGGCTGCTTCGCACGCTGTAAATCACGCGCGCCAATGAGCGGAATCAGTGAAAAACCGAGTGAGAGGTATCGATTCGATGCAGAGTAGAATGATTCTGTATCGAATCCACCAAAATGATGTGAATTCAAAGCAAAAATCGCCTTTCTGTGGCGATTTCGTTGAATTTAACACGATTTGGTGCTAAACTAACACGTGGGTGTGGGAGCTGGCTCTGTTGTTCCTACAGTGACAAGAGCACTACTCGCCGGATGTTGTTAGTCTAGCGTAGTCTGGTGATCGTGTTACGAAGTAGTTACGGATCGCCCCGGTTTTCCGACCAGTGGGATCGCGTTAAAACAACGGAATCGCCCCTAAAGAAGTTGCCCGTATCTTTTCCGAGATACGGGTTTCTTTTTTTCTACGATAGTCTGATATTCAGTTTTCTTCATTCATGTTGACAGACCAGTCTGATCACCTGTTCTACAACCGGTTTCCGATCCCCTGCCCTATCAACTATCCTTCATGTACCAACTATTTACAGGCTAAATTGTTATAAATAAATAACAGTTTTGTCGTCGAGATATTATTTTTTCATTTGACTGCGAACGCTTTTTTCCATGTCGTTCAACCAGTCGTTCAACCAATTCCGCATCGCGCCAATTTCAATGAGGTCAATATCTTTGACCTTACCCCCCTCCCCTACTCGCTTCGCCAAGCTCTTGAGTCGTTGCAACCGCTTGGCAACTTGAGCGGAGAAAAGCGCATTTTCAGAGTCAAATGATTCACGGCGCGGTGGGGTAGGGGAGTCTGGAATGGCTATCCCAACCTGATACCCAATGGCCGAAGCTTCTTGTAAGGCTAGACTAATTAATTTTTTATCGTCACCATCAGACAGTCTTTGGAGCTGCCTAATTTTCCCTTGTGTCCAGTTTAAATCGTCTGCAACTTTCCAGACTTCATCGGGCAATCGAAGCAGCGACCGGTGCTCTCGAAGCTGACTTGAACTTTTGAATCCCGCGGCATTTAGAATGGTTTCAACGGAATGGCGGGGCAGGGGATAGGCTTCCCCGTCCGCGACCTGTGCATAGTAACTACGGTCACTATCACCGGTTTGTACGATGCGCTCGAAAGGCGCAAACTGCTGTCCCTGTTCTTGAAGCACTTCCATAATGAGCAGCGCCAATTGACGCGCTTTGCTGATGGCGTTCAGGTTGGCACGGGCGTTGTTCTCGCTGGCCTGACGCCACACGCTGAACTGATCCATCACACGGGCTGAGATGCGCCCCCATTTATCCTGTTCATCTACAAAGGAGATATACAGGAAGTGATAGGCTAACCAGCGGCGTTCACCTGTCTCCAAGCGGTAGTTGCGGGACTGCATGTGGGCAACGGTGATCGGATTTGTTAGCCCATTCGCACGGATGTTCGCAGCGAGGGAGACGATCTCAAGGAATGAGCTTTCAACCGGCCCGATTTCTTTTTCGGGGCGGAGGGCTTCTTCCTTGGCGATCAGATAGGGTTCAATGTCAAATTCATAGCCCCGTTCTTCCACTGCCAAGTTGTACCATGCTGTAAACAAGTCGCTGATGGTTGATGGGCGTCCATCCCAGTAAGAACGGACGGGCGTCGGAACGGCTCGACGAGGCTGAAGGACATCCGGGAAAATGTCGAAGATGTTAATCGGTTTGACATTGACGCGACCTGCGTCAACGCGATCCAGATCCCCAAAAATAGACGCATCTGTCTCTGCCAATGGCAAGACCGAATCGGTCTGGAAGATATTGCTATCCTCTTTGACTCTTGAGCGTCTAGCCGACACTGGCAATTGCCTCCTGTACCCGGTTCACCAGCCCCCAAGCATCCTTCGCGGCTTGACTTTCCGGGGCAAAGCTGAAGACGGGGCGACGAATAGCGGCTGCTTCCGCCCAGATGGTACGCTGTGGGATCGCTTCCCAGACGAGTGCGCCAAACTGCCCCTGAAGCTGTTTGAGATTTTCGGAATGTTCAAGGGTTTTGGTACGGTACATGGTTGGTACGATGCCCAGCACACTGATACTGGACAAGCCCCACTGCGAACGATGGGTGTCTGCCGCAGCGCGGTGCTTGATACTTTCGACCAGTCCATCGAAACTCAGGTATTCACAGGTTGTCGGATAAATAACCCCATCTGTTGCAATATAGATTGAGCCATGCAAGAGTGACGGGGTAGGGGATGTGTCAAAAATAACGAGATCAATCGTACTTTCCAACTCATGAAACCGTTCGCTAACGGCAAATGAATCTGAAATCGAATTGGCAATGTTACGGGTTTCTACATTGGAAGGAAGAACAAAGAGCTGCCCGTTCACGGCCTGACCGGGAATCTGATAAGCTTTGGGGGGAATGAAACGCAGGACTGATTTGAATGGCGCATCACGCACTAATAAGTCGTAAAGCCCCGGTTCTTTTTGCAGCCCTAACGCTACTGTTGCATGCCCCTGTGGATCTGCATCGACCAGCAGTACTCGCATGCCGCGTACAGCAAGGCCGCAAGCGATATGCGTGGCTAACGTCGTTTTGCCGACGCCACCTTTTTCATTCAGGAGCGTGATGATTTTCATGTCAAACGCCTTTAAAAACTACTCGGCTTTGGCGTCTTGGCGGGCATGATATACCCACTCATAGCCAATGGGCGTGCCATTCGGGCGGGACTTAATCTCAACCAAACCGCGATCTTGAAGCAGTTCCAACAACGCAATATCGTAGGGGGTAAGCCGACGCTTGCCAATTGCTTTGGCAATATCCTTACGGTTCATCCACGGAATCCGGGTCTCGCGCAGAATCTCCAGCAGTTTATGTGCCTGCTCGGTAAGGCGAGATGCCGGCGGATGAGTAGGAATCTGATTCATGCGTTCTTCCTCGATGCTCATGTTTAAATACTATGAACGCTTGAATCATACACTATGTTAGTACAGTATGCAATAAAGCAGTGGGAATTTTGTATAGGATGCTCAAATGATACCGCAGCAACGCAAAGCCATTTTCTACGTAATATAAAGATATGACAACCATGTTACAGGAGGTCTTGTGGCTAATATTCTTGATACCCTCGTCACCATTGTGATTGGAACGATCAGCGGCGTCACCAACGTGGTGGCTACTACCGTCACGGCATTGCAGGATTTCTTTTACGTCAAAGTTTCCGGTGTGTCTTTTATCGTGCTCGGCGCGCGACAGACGGGCAAGACAACTCTGATCGAATGGCTGCGACACAACATGAGCGCGCTGGATTTGGAGGATTTTAACCCGGACCCGACTGCGGCAGGTGGGGAAGTGGTACCAGAGTTCACTGCACGGGTTGGTGACACTTACATGAAACTGAAACCTAACCGCGATGTGGGCGGGGAATATGCGATGTGGGAAACGGATTGGACAGATCTGTTTCGGGCAGCGCAACCCAATGGTATCTTGTTTCTCATCGACCATACGGATGCTTTCCTGCAAAAGGACGCACTGAACTTCGTCTTACAAATGATCGAAGATGAACCCGCAGCAGCCAAACAACTTAAGGCGTTTTACATTCTGGTGAATAAGTCGGATGTTTGGGGGGATGAGCAGACGCTGGATGATGTTTTGCTGCACTATAAGAACGAGCAGAAACGGTTGAAGGGTCAGGCTGAGCGCATCGGGTATCGATGGGAAATTGGTGAAGGCAGTTTGGCGCTTAACCGGGGCGTGACCGAATTCATGAAGAAGTTCATCAACAGCATTCGACCCAAGAAGCAGTAACGAGATGGGACGAGGACTTTAATGCGGCAGCTCATCATCGAATATGTATTTGAGGGTCACCAACGCGGGTACAACTTTACCTCGCCAACCAATGGGTTTAATGATGACACGCTCAAGCTGGTGTGGCGATCGGCGATGCCACGAGGGCAGGGGTGGGGTGCGGAGGTATATGTAGGGGCACGTTCCCTCAAGACCTTCGCACTGCCTGACGGACGCATCGCACTGGCGGATGTGGTCGTGACCGGACAAAAAGACGAAGGCGGGCGCGGGGGTATCCGGCGAACAGTGGTCGACATCATGCAGCCGGGAGAGTATCACGATATGCTCGTGCGGCGCTTTCATTCATACCCCCCGGACGTGCAGCAAGAGGCCAGCCGGAAACCGGGCTTTGGGCGGAGACGACTCCCTAAAATACACGGTGCTGCACAGGTGGTTTTGTCGCATCCTTACATGCAAGCACAGTTATGGCAAATGGTCGAGGCACTTATTCTGCATGCTGCGCTCGAAGCGCTGGGAAAACGCTGGTTAGGGGGTCAATTTTTCACCTTCACCACGCTCGCGCTGGAATATCGGGAAGAGTCACAGCTCGTTGTGCTGCCTGCCCAGCGTGCATCTGAACTTCAAGGTACACGCCCAAAGTTGAATATTCAGGCGCTGAGTTTGTAGGTCATGAGTCCTTGCGTTCCCACTCGCTGCCCCGAATCTGTTTGAGTTCCCGCCATTCACGGGCAACTGCCACCGTTCCTAATTCACGCTGAATTTCCCGCGCGGCCAAACCGACGATTGACGCAAATGTCGGATAAGCAAATTCCAGATTGGCTAACTGATCAACGGTCAGGTTGCCGGCAATGCCAGAGGCCACGGTTTGAACCACTTCAACGGCCTGTTCACCTACGACGTGCGCGCCGATGACCCGTTTGGAGAAGCGATCTACGATCAGTTTACAGAATCCAAGCGGATGCCCATCAATGACGGCACGATCCATATCCGAATATGGGACGACCGCAATGACGGGGTTGGCTTGCTCGCGCGCCTGTGCTTCGGTCAAACCGACACCACCATATTCAGGATCTGTGAATCCGCCATGGGGAACCAGTTTATGTTCGGCTTTGCGCGATGATCCCAAGAGGGCATTTTCAACAGCCAGCCGTGCTTGATAACCCGCGCTTTGAACCAGCATCATCTTGCCTGTGATGTCTCCGGCAGCATAAATATGAGGTGCGGTCGTCTGAAGATAGTCATCAACCTTGATATAGTTATGCTCTGTTTCCACACCTGCTGCCGGCAGATTAAGGGATTTCATGTTTCCCGGCCAACCAATTGACACGATCACTGCTTCGGCGGCGATGATTTGTTCCACTCCATCACGCGTGTAGACCAGATGTTTGCGCTGCCCGTGAGCTTCAACCCGCTGCAACCCATCAATACCCGTGATAATTTCGATTCCCCGACGGTCGAATTCCTCAGCGATGGTTTGGGCCACCAGACTGTCTTCCGAAAGCAGCAAGCGCGGCGCAATATCCATCAGCGTGACCCGCGAACCAAAGGCTTGAAAGATGGATGCTAGTTGACAGCCTGTTGCGCCGCCGCCAACAATCACTGTTGACTGCGGGAGATGATTCAAATGCCACACATCACTGTGCGTCAAGGTATGCTCGCTTCCCGGTATATTCAAGCGGCGAGCTGATCCACCCACACACAAAATAAATTGTTTGGCGCGGAGAATTTGAGCGGAGTTGAAGCGCACCGTACGGGGGTCAATAAAGCTGGCGTTTCCTACATTGGTAAAGGTCTCAACGCCGACTTCATCCAGATGATCAAGCAACTGCTTTTTCTCTTGAATCTGATAAACAACCTGCTGGGTACGGCGCATCACCATCGCAAAATCAAGCTGCAATGGGGTTTCCATCAACAGACCATAGTCACTAAACTGGTTGGAGTCTCGGAGTAAACGAGCGGATTTGGCAAGGACACGGGTTGGGACACAGCCATCATTCGTACAAGTCCCACCCATATTCCCCCGTTCGATGAGTGCTACCGTGGCTCCCATTTCTCGCGCACGAAGTGCAGCGGTGACCCCAGCCGGGCCACCGCCGAGAACAGCGATGTCATACATGAGGTTTCTTCCCCTTCGAAAGTATTGTAGGGGAAGTATAACCTTTTAGTCACGATCAGCCACAGATTCGAAGACGAATTTCCATCCCGATGATGTTTAGTCGGCTGTCATGCCACCGTCCACCGCAAAGGTCGCTCCAACCACAAACGAAGCTTCTTCTGAACATAACCAGACGATGGCGTTGGCGAGTTCTTCCGGTTCGGCGCTGTGCCCGATTGGATGTGGATCAGGCGCATTGGGGTTCTGGGGCATACTCGCAGCTGCGGCAGCAGCCATGGGCGTTTTGACACCGCCGGGGTTAACGGCATTGATTCGTATCCCTTGACTTGCATATTCCAGTGCGGCAGTCTTGGTCATCCCATTGACGGCGTGTTTACTAGCGACATATCCAACCAGATAGGGCATACCTACTAACCCTGCTGCTGATGAAGTGTTGACGATTGCGCCACCACCGTTTTGGAGCATGGCTGGAATTTCATACTTCATGCAGAGGAAAACCCCACGTGCGTTCACGGCCATCACCTTATCAAAGGCTTCCGTGCTGTACTGGTGGGTCGGGACAAACTTTGGGAGGATTCCGGCATTGTTGGCGGCACAATCCAGCCGACCATAGGTATCCAATGTTTTTTGGATCAGGCGTTGTACATCGGACTCTTGTGAGACATCTGTATGGATGAAGGTCGCGGTTCCACCGAGGTTGTTGATCTGGCGCACGGTTTCTTGCCCGCCAGCTTCATCGTGGTCACTCACAACAACTTTCGCGCCGTGATGAGCGAACTTGAGGGCAGCAGCACGTCCGATGCCAGAGGCCGCACCGGTGACGATCACGACTTTGCCAGCAAATGATGGACTCATATAGCCCTCCTTCAATATGCAATTGGTAACCTTCTACCCTCAGTTTATGACCGTTGAATTGGCCGAGTCAACGACTGTTGAAGCGATCAGGATGAAGATCAGCTTCGTATCATGACATGGTGAGTTTGATGCTTATTCAGAAGTCACCCAGCCTAAACTGATGCGGCCACGTTCCTGTTCGACTTGCAGGATTTCCACCATGATCACATCGCCTACACTCAGCGTCATATCTCGTGGGATTTGACTGCGATGCAGCAAACCATCTTGTTTGACTCCAATGTCCACGAACGCACCAAAATCAACCACGTTTCGAACAGTTCCGTTGAGCTGTAAACCCGTGCGTAAATCATCCATCGATAGGACATCACTACGTAGAATCGGAAGCGGTAAATCCTCGCGGGGATCACGCCCGGGGCGCAGCAGTTGTTCGAATATGTCACTCAAGGTGGGGACACCGGTGTTCAATTCTGCCGCCAGTTGTTCCAGTGGTTGGGTGGTTTGCAGGCGTGCGAGGGCTGCTGTACGTTCGGTGGAGGGCGTTTCTGGTCGCAGGCCGGCACGTTTGAGGAGCGCTTGTGCGGCGGGATAACTTTCGGGATGAATGGCGCTGGCGTCCAGCGGGTTTTTTCCATCGCGGATACGTAAAAATCCGGCGGCTTGTTCAAATGCTTTCGGGCCGAGGCTGGGAACTTTTTTGAGGCCGGTACGTTCGTTGAATGGCCCTTGTTCATCACGGTAAGCGACAATGCGTTCGGCCAGTTTTGGCCCGATCCCTGCCACATGAGTGAGGAGAGCAGGAGAGGCGGAATTGACATCGACACCCACCCGGTTGACGACGGTTTCTACCACGCCATCCAGCGCCGCCGACAGTTGTGTCTGGTTGACATCATGTTGATACAGGCCAACACCGATGGACTGCGGATCGATTTTGACCAGTTCGGCCAGCGGATCTTGCGCCCGCCGCGCAATCGACACTGCGCCGCGCAGTGTCACGTCTAATTCTGGCAGTTCCGCCCGTGCCAATGGGCTGGCGCTGTAGACGCTGGCACCGGCTTCGTTAACCATCATGTATCGCACACCCTCACGAGTGCGGGTCAGTTCTGCCGCAAGCTGTTCTGTCTCGCGCGAGGCCGTACCGTTGCCAATGGCGATCAAGCTGACACGATGCTGGCTGACGAGGGCTTCCAAGGTTTTAAGTGCTTGTGACCACTGCCGCTGCGGGTCGTGCGGATAGATGGTGCTGGTGGTTAAGACCTTGCCTGTTGGATCAACCACCGCCACTTTGCAGCCTGTGCGGAAACCGGGGTCAATGCCGAGAACTGTGTGTCCCACGAGTGGAGGTTGGCTAAGCAGCCCTCGTAAATTGTTCGCGAAGACTGCAATCGCGTGTTGTTCGGCTTGCTCACTCAGCGTCGAACGGACATCACGCTCAATGGCTGGGAGTAGGAGGCGTTTGGCCGCATCATCAATCGCCAGCTCAAGCTGCCCGGCGACTATCGAACGGCGGTCAGCGCGGAAGACTGCTTCAACCGCTTGACGCCAATCTCGTTCCGCAACCTCAATTTTGACGCGCAGAACTTTTTCCTGTTCGCCACGGTTAATCGCCAGTACCTGATAGGGCTTAAGACGGCTGACTAGTGATTCGTAGTCATAATAGAGGCGGTAGACACCTTTTTCGTCCGGCGTTTCGTCGATGCGGGTCACACGCATTAGGCCATAGCGCTGCGCCTTCAGTCGAACGTGTCCGCGCACGTCGGGATGATCGCTGATCACCTCCGCCACAATATCCCGCGCACCATCGAGCGCATCCTCAACGGTTGGCACTTGCTCGTTCAGAAAGGGGTGTACCAACTGGGCGAGCGTTTGACTGCTCCGTGTTTGTTGGAGGATAAGATCAGCGAGCGCTTGTAATCCTTTTTCACGGGCGATCCCGGCGCGGGTGCGGCGTTTTGGCTTGTAGGGTTGATAGAGATCTTCCAGTACGGTTAATGTCTCAGCCGTTTCAATCTGTGATCGTAAATCATCAGACAGCAAACCCTGTTCTTCAATACTGGCGAGAATGGTTTCACGCCGTTCATCCACATTCCGCAGCAGAGTAGCTGATGCCAGAATCTGGCGAATGGCGTCTTCATCCAACCCGCCGGTTGCCTCTTTGCGATAGCGGGCGATGAAGGGCAGTGTATTACCTGCATCCAACAATTGCAGCGTAGCAGCCACCTGTGGCACAGGCAGTTGAAGTTGACGGGCGATTTTCTGGTCGTAATTGGGCATGAGGAACTTTCGGTCTGTAATGATGTCCGGACTGAGCAGGGTATTGTAGTGAAGCCCTCATGAAATCGGAATAGAGAACCGTTTACTGGTAAACGGTGCAGCCCCGTTCTTGCAAATCATGAAGCCATTCAGGCTGCTTTCGCAGCCGAACCCAGCGGAGATCCAGTTTTTGGAGTTGGGGTAATTCTGCGAGTGCTGGTGGCAGCACGGAGAAATTGTTACCACGCAGATCGAGATGAGTCAGGTTCTGCAACATCTGAATTGTAGAGGGTAACGTGGTTAGTGCCGTGTTGCGCAGATCAAGAACCTGTAACGCCCGGAGTTCCCCGAACGAATCGGGTAGGGTGGTTAGCGGGTTGTTCGACAGATGTAGTTCGACGAGTTGATTGAGGTGACTGATTGCTGGCGGCAAGGTGCTGAGCCGGTTGTTATACAACCGTAATTCCTTCAGGCTGCCAAGTTCGCTTATCGTTGAAGGTAGTTCATAGAACTGGTTGTGGCTCAGGTTGAGATAGGTCAAACGTTTCAAGGCTCGAATGCGATCGGGCAGCGTGTGCAGCGCATTGTGGCTGACATATAAATACCGGCTCAGATTCGTCAATCGCCCTATCGAATCCGGCAGGGAAATCAGTTGGTTATGGCCAATATCCAGTGTATGCAAATGACCTAAATCGCCCACTGAATCGGGTAGTTCGATCAGATTGTTGGAATGGATATAGAGTTCGCGTAGTTCATGCAGATTCGCGAGTTCTGCCGGCATGTTCAAAAGCGGATTATCGCCAATCGACAACAGTCGTAGATTAGTGAGCGACCAGAGTGATGGTGGAAGATGATTGAGTTGGTTGTTGTGGAGATAAAGTTGGCGTAGGGTTCTCAGAAAGCCTATTTGATCAGGGAGGCTCTTGAGCTGATTATGATCTAGATGCAGGGCTTCAAGTGCCTCCAACCCGCCAATTGAATCCGGCAAGGTAACAAGTTGATTGCCGTCTAGATAGAGCGTTCGCAGCGCCTTTAACTCGCTGATCCAAGGCGGGATTGTGTCGAGTTGGTTACCGGAAAGATCGAGTGTTTGCAGCGCCGAAAAGTGTCTGATAAAGCTGCTGAGAACTTTTAACCCACAGCGGCGAGCAGCCAGCTCAGTCATGTGACCATCTTTGATCACGACGCCAATTTGACCTTCACCCGCATTCAGATTGCTGCTGAGTTCAAGCCCTGTATCCGAAAGAAAATTTTTCAGAACATTTTCTTCGTCCGGCAAAAGATCATAAATCGTGTTCATCATCTGTGTATCCCGTCAATGATTGAAACCACGGCGATTATAGCGATCAAACAGAATAGTCGATTGGTTTTTACGTCTTTCACAAAGTTAGTCGATTTTTGAAGTCTCGTGCAAGGTCGGGACGATAGCCTGAAGCTGAAGTTGTTAGAGGTATTCTATTTTCGTGATTGTGAACATGACAAACATCGATGATCTTCTTGAAAAAGCCCTGAGTGACAGCCCGATTGTGCAGCGCATCGCTATCGCTGAACTGAGTCCATTATGTGATGTTCGGGCTGCTGATGTGTTGGTTCAAGTGATGCATACCGCAAACCGTAGTGTGCGCGTACAGGCTGCCCGTGCACTTGCTAAAATCGGTACTGGCGCTGTTTCACACCTGATTGGTGTATTAAACGCCGATAATCGAGACTCGTGGACTTTAGCTTCGGCCACTCTGTTGATGATTGGCAGCGCAGCTGTCCCCGGTTTGATGGATGCGTTAACCGGAGAATCCGAACAGGTACGCTTGTTAGCGGTTGAGGTGTTAGGACAAATTGGAGACACCCGCCCGATTCCGCAGCTCGTGGAGATTTTGCAGTCCGATAATCCAGCCCTGCAAACAGCTGCTGCGGCGGCTTTGGTTCGCATCGGCCCGGAGTCGGTACAGCCATTAGTGGTGCTGATGACGGCCTTCCATCAACCGAATTTGCGTAGGATGGTGACCGAAATTATTAGCCAGATTGGCGAGGACGCGATTGCCCCGCTCATGACGATGCTTTATGAGTCGAGCGATCTTGAACGCAGTCAAGTCGCGTGGTTGACGGGAAGCTTCGGCAGTGCGGCTGTACCATCACTCCTAGAGGCTTTAGAGAGTGAAAACGCCTCTGTTCGCTATGCTGCCGCGACAGCATTAGGGCAAACGGGGGATAACATGGCGGTAGCCGGTTTGGTCAATCACCTGACCGATACGGCTTACATCAGCACCATGGGCAAGCGCGTGTGTGATGCAGCCGCTCATGCCCTAGAGCAGATTGGTACGCCCGACGCGTTAGGGCAGGTAAAAAGCTGGCGGCTACAAAGCTGATCTTGCTTATTCCATGAATCAAAAGAGGGTGAGACTATGCGTTCACCCTCTCTCCTATCGGTTAGATCAAGGCTGCCAGCGGAATGCGCCGATAGTCGCAGGTAAGTTAAGCGCTACTTCTGCGCCGCTGGCCAAATCGATGATCGTCAACTGCCCGTAAAGACTGCCGGAGTCATGCCACTCTGCCGCTTTATAAACGGGCAGCAGTGCGCCGTCTGGAGAAAGTTCACCGGGGAACGTCCCACCAACCTCTGCTGCAATGATGATGGTGTTAACTGATCCGGCTGTGCCTGCCATCAAGTCATAGTCGAAGTAGAAGAAACGTGTTTCATCAAGCAGCGGGCCGATAGCTTCTCCACTCACGCGCACCGTTCCGGGGTGGATTTCAATGGCCTGATTTGCGAACAAGGTTAGATCGGTGAGGTCGGCAAACTGCACCACTTCGCTGGCATTGTTGATGTCGTCTAACGTTTGCGCTGCATACAGGCTGAAATCCCCACTGACTCCGTTATTGCCGAATACCAGCACGCGATCACCATACAGCGGCAGCAAGTCACTGTGAAGCTGGTTTTGTAGAACGTGCAGTTCATCGCTCATGAGGTCATAAACACCGGCGGTATTCCACTCCCAAACGCCAATATCGACGATGATCTTCTCGGATTGACCATCTGCTCCCAGCACAAACTGTTTCGGGAAGTACAGACGGTATTCCGCCATATTGCTGCCCGATTCATCCAGCGGCACATTTGCCAGCAGTTGGCGGGTTTCGCGGGTGCTGAGATTGAGCAGCCACACACCTTCGCTCGGATAAGCCAGATACAGCCCGTCCTGACTGAACACCACGCCATTCATGAAGTGGGTTCCGCTCACAGGAGCCAGCGCTTCGGCTGTTTCGGTGTGAATGGGTTGGAGCCACAGATACCCGGCGCTGATATAGGCGACGCTCAAGCCATCGAAAGCGGGGGTATAAGAGAGTACATCCTCGTCGGCAGAGGTGATTTGCCTAGCTTGGCTTTGCCCATCCAACAGTAGTTGATAAACCTGCTGGACACCGTTTGTGTCTGCTGCCAGATAGTATCCAATCCGGTTGACTGTCCCCATGTCCTGCGCGCCTGCGCTGTTGATGAATAACAGCAGGCTGCTGAACAGGGCTATGAATATCATCAAGGTTCGTTTCATGTTGATCGCTCCCTATAGTTGAGTCTGAGTAACTCCACGATAAGCGGATCAACTAAAGGCTTCATCCGTCTTTGGTTGTAGGGAGGTTGAACGTCAGGTAAGCGTAGGGCATCTACTCGGATTTGAGCGCAAGAACCGGGGGAAGTCGTGCGGCTCGCAGCGCCGGATACAGCCCCGCGCCCAAACCGACAGCCGTTGCCAGCACCAGCGCGAAAATCGCCAATTCGGGTTGAATGACGAACAACTGCCCGCCAATCCGTGACGTGTCGAAGGGGAGGAAGGAACCAATGCCGCCGGACTGCCCATCTCCGTTAGCGGCAGCCTGTGCCAGCGCCTGATTGACCACATTTTGTAGGAAATAAGAGAGCGCTACACCGGATGCTCCCCCCGTTAACCCGACCAGACCAGCTTCGACCAGAAACACAGTCAGCACATCCCGGTCGGTCGCGCCAATCGCTTTCATGAGGCCGATTTCTTTTGTGCGTTCCAGAATCGCCATTGTCATCGTGTTCGCGACTCCGAAGGCCGCCACCAGCAGCGCAATGCCGCCTACGCCACCTAAGATCAACCGCATAGCACTGAAGAAACCGTTCAATTGGTTGATATATTCGCCCATCCCGCTGGGCATATATCCCATCTCGCGTATTGCATTCGAAACTGATGTAACTGTTTCGCGGCTGGTTGCCCGTACAATGACTTGATCGTAGACGAATGTTTTGGGGTCATACTCGTTGCCGGTAATCCACTCGTTGTAACTGAGTACATCTTGGATCGGCATCAGGATGGATGAGCCAAAACGATCATTTTCGGTCAGCACGCCCGTCGGATTTCCATCAATTCGACGCTCGCTCGGCGTTGGGCCGCTGTATTGATACAGCTTGATCTTGAACGGCGTTGTATAGAGGTCAACTCTTTCTGGTTGGAATGATTCCGTATTCGTTGCTTTCGGATCGAAAAAATAGTCGCCTACGTGTGGCCCCAACAACATCTGACCCCGTTCGAGGGTGAATTCTCCCTGTTGAACATTCACCCCCAGATACGGCAGTAGGCGCGGATCGACACCCATAATGCTGGCATAACCGGTCAGCCGCCCCGCGTTGATCTCGCCTGATTGCAGATAGGTGATCGGAATGACCGCCGCCACACCGGGGATGTTCCACAGAGCCTGAACCGCGCTCGGCGAGAGCGTAGGAATCTCTTCCGGTGTTTCACTGCCCCCGCCCCCGGGTGGGCCAAAACCGTAGTTGGGATAGACTTCCAACTCGGTGAGCTGACTGTTATTGCCGATGCTGGCTTCTGCGGCCAATTGCAGCCCTGCTGTCAGTGCCACCAGTAGGATGACTGCTGTTGTTCCGACCAGCACCCCTCCGGCTGTCATCGCCAGCCGGGTGCGCGCCCGGTTCAGGTTATTGATCGCCAGCAGTCCCAGTTCGTACAGCATCTGCCTAGCTCCCTAATCCCAACAATCCCAGCAGCAGCCGTCCGAGCAAGTCCCGACTGCTGATACTTTCACTGCTGTTATCCGGCTGCGGTCCGATATCAATCGGCGGAACCACTTCGGGCATCGGGGGAGGCTCCTGTGCATCCATCTCATAGGTTCGCACGATAGACTGTGGACGGCTGAGCGCATCAGTGTAATTGAGCGTGACGGTTACGGTGACTTTGCCCACCGCGTTCGGCATGACAATTGCCTCAAATGTGGTCTGATCATCATTCCGTACCGGGCCGAGGTAAAGTTCACTCTCGCTCAATATATCAGCGTTCTCGGCGGTGATGACCGCTGTGGTGAAGTTCACGGGCTTCGTTCCTTGATTAGCGATTTCCAGCGAAAGCGGATACGTCTCGCCCATATTACCCTGTTCAGGCAGCGGGTTGGTCTCGTTAATGCGCAACTGGGGTGGCAAAATCACCGGCAGACTTGCGCGCAGATTGTCTTGTACTGCCGCGCCATCCGAACGCTGGTAGCGCAGTGTGATCGGCAGACTGTACAACCCGCTGTCCACTGAGCCGTTGACGATGAACTTTTGCGTCACCGTAATGACCTCGTCACTTGCCTCAATGGTGCCAATGTACTGCGTTCCCACAGAATCCAGCGGGGCGAAGGTATTGCTGGGCGTGGTTGTTGTGGACGATCCGCCGCTTCCCGGCGTTGGGTCTGGGGCTGTACCGCTGGATTCAACACCTCCAAAGGTGATTACCAACCCTTCGGCTTTATCTGTCCCGATGTTCTTGAGGTTGAGCGTCAAGGTGAACTCTTGTCCCGGTCGCAGGAATTCATAACCGGTGCTGAACGAATCAATCAACATCACCGGGGCAGGGGTTTCCACCTTTGCGATGTTGATCGTCATGCTGGCGGTAATGTTCTGAGCTTCTCCTTTTTGTAAAAAGTTGATCGTCAGATTTTGCGATTGCGGCCCTGCCTTTGCGCTGTTGCTCACAATCAGCGGCATATCCACGCTGGTACTCTCACCCGGCGCAATGTCACCCACCGGGAAGCTGTTGCCCTGCGGCCCTGCCAGCAGGATACCATCCGTCGCTACAGAAACCAGTACTTGCGACGCCGTTTCATTCCCGCTGTTGGTCAGCAGGACTGTCACGGTGACCGGCTCACCCGGAATCACCGGGCTGGGGTTGAACTGGTAGCGCGCCAGCGTCACCTGCGAAGCCTGCGGCACTGCATCCACATTAACCGTCAAAGAAGCAGCCGATGTATAAGACTGCCCGCTGAAGTCGCGGTAGCTTAAAGTGAGCGCGACTGTTTGCGGCCCGTCAGGCGTATCGCTGGCCGCCACTACGGATAGGCGTACCGAATAGGTCGAGTTGACTCCCAAATCGGGGAGTACCACGGCTGATTGCCCGTTCGCCGGGATGAACTTACCACCTGTGTTCACTGCCACTGACACACTTTGTGCCACGCGGCTGCCTTGATTCACAATATCGAGTGTAAAAGTCGTTGTATCACCCGGACGGATCGTTGATGGTGAAGCCGTGAAGCTGCGCACCACCAGCGCTGGCGAACCGGGGATTTCCGTCGGTTGGGGGATCGCCGTTGGAATAGGTGGTGGGTCTGTCGGCGGGACGGCGGTCGGCGGTGTGATGACGGTCAGTGTGAAGGATGAATTACTCCCTCCCTGCGAGTCGCTGACCTGAATGATATATTGACCGGCAGTCAAGTTGCCGGGGATGGCTGCTCGAAGCTCGTTACCGCTAATGAGTGTAGCAGGCAGCGCACCCACGCCGATCAGGTTTACCGTGGTTGTCGTGCGGAAGTTCCCGCCCGTAATCGTCAAAATACCGCTCTGGCCGGTAAAGATTTGCGAGGGTGTTGTGCCTGTCACCACAATGGGTGCGGGAGTCGCTGTCGGTGGCTCCGGTGGTGGCGTGGTCTCCTGTGCCGCTGTGATCGAAAGTCCCAGCACGGCACTCATGACCAGCATCAGTGACAGGCCAACCATAAGCAGGGGGGTGACCTGTTTTGTTCTACTCAACATAATCCGTTTCCTTCACCTGTGTTGTATCCGAAGCCTTGTGTCCATTAGGCAGCGGTGCTGAATGCTGTCCTGCTGGTAGGCGGATCAGTTTGTCTTCAATAATGTGCCCGTCGCGCAAATTGATCATCCGTTGGGCATAGCTGGCGACACCCGGATCATGAGTGACCACAATGATCGTCTTGCCCTGCACCCGGCACAGCCAGCGCAGCAGGCGCATCACCGTTTGACCGGTCTTGCTGTCCAGCGCGCCGGTGGGTTCATCCGCCATAATGATCGGCGGATCATTGAACAGCGCTCGCGCAATCGCAACGCGCTGCTGCTGCCCTCCGGAAAGCTGCCACGGACGGTGATCCATGCGTTCTTCCATGCCCAGCGCTGCCAGAATCCGGTAAGCGCGAGCTTCCCGGATTTCACGCGGTGTACCGGCGAATACACCCGGTAACGCCACATTCTCCAGCGCGGTCATACTGGGAACCAGATGAAACGCTTGGAAGATGAACCCAATCGTATCGCGTCGGAATGCAGCCAATTCCTCCCCGCTGAGCACATCCAGCGGATAACCGGCCACCGCTACTTCGCCACCGCTCGGCGTATCCAACCCACCCAACAGATAAAGCAGCGTGCTTTTACCGGAACCGCTCGGCCCCATAATCGCCAGAAACTGCCCCTGTGGAATGGTGAGATTCACCCCCCGCAGCGCATGAACCCATTGATCGCCGAGCTGAAAATCTTTACGCAGATCTTTGACCTCGACGATAGCTGGAATCGCAGACTTTGCTGTTTGGCTGCCATTTGGATAGGGTTGGATCGCCATAAACCGCACCTCATCCTCAAGGTGAAACGGTTGCTTCGGGTGCAGCCGTCTCATCCCCTGTTATCATAACTTCCGGTGTGGTCTCACTTTCAGGGCTGTCGGTAGTTACCTCACCCCCGGCGCTGAATCCACTTTCTTCACGCGGAGGCTCGGTGGATTGTGAATCTTCAAGTGAGGACGAACCATCAAACGCTCCTCCATCCGGTATAACCATCTCCCCACCCATCATTGGGTCGGATGGGAGGTTCGTTTCCGGCTGGGGAGGGGCGGCAATCGCGCCTGTCACAACCGGCATCACCGCCAGTACAATGACCCATGCCACAACCACGATCATGACTGCCCACCATTTACCTTCCAGCGCCGTCCGTCCCCCGATATACACCAGCACCAGCGTCCATATCCAGAACAGCGTCACGCGAGAAGTGAGTGAGATCAATACGCTTTGTACGAATGAGGGTAAGGTTGAATACCCCTCCCATAACGTCAGTAGCCCCGACACACCGTCAGCACCGAGGGTGCCGCCTGCCGCATAATAAATCAGTTGTAAACCGGCCATGAGACCCATCGGCACCGTTGTCCAGATGGCGATTTGCAAATTTTGCCCGTAACTGGGGCGCACACCATTAAACAGCGGAATTTCACACAGGAACAGCGCCAGCACAAACCAGCCCAGTATGATATGGCTGCCGCTGATGAGCGCCGTTACCCATGTTGAAGACACATCATTCGTTGCCGGACTTTCGCTGCCGGATGGCCCGCCGAAATCGGGTGCAGGCCCCATATCCGGTTGAATCAGCATGCCGCCACCACCACCCGTAATGTTGGTCATCATGCCAGAAGGCCTGTTCACGCCTCCAAAGTCCGAGGCGAGTGGCGTATTTCCGGAATTACTGCCCCCGCTTTTCAGCGCTTCCTGTCGTACCGCTGCCATCCCGTTTAGCGCCAGAATCAACACGGCGACCCAGAACCACTGCCGCGCACTGCTGGCAGTTTGTGGCAGCGCGAGGAAAAAGTTGTTCGGTTGCAGCGCTAAGGTCCAAACCTGTCCCCATAAACTGCGAGGACGGCCTTGGCGGATAATTTGAATATCACGGTTACGAACCGGTTGAATTTGTCTCGTCATGCTATACCCAGTCTGGAATTGTAGAGGCATTGACCCATAACTGATGTTCGGGCATGGAATGCCTATCTTTTAGCTTAATGAGTAGGCGCTTGGGCAGGAACAGACTTTTGATGAATTCCTGTTCAGTCATTTGGCGGAGTTTGACCAAACACCCCTATAAATACGTCCGAAATGGTACTTTAGTTCCAGCTTCTCATTATCGAACTCGCTTTCAAGGCTGTCAACAACGCTTGGCCTACGGTTCGATGTCTCTTAAACAATTTTGTAATGTTCTAAAATCCTCTTTTCTTCGCTTGGCTGATGATTGCAAAGCGAACCTTAGACGTTTAAGATGATCATCTGTCTATTCAATCAATGTGTAGCTTCTGTTACATCACTGAAGTCTTGGAGGATCAGCGCGTGGCGACTTCAATAAAAGCATTCATCTTCGATCTTGATGGCGTGATTACGGATACTGCCGAGTTTCATTATTTGGCTTGGAAACAGTTGGCGGAAGAAGAAGGAATCAGCTTTACGCGTGAAGATAATGAGCAGTTACGCGGGGTTTCGCGCCGCGAAAGCCTCAACCGCATGCTAAAAGGGCGTCCGATTGACGACGTAACCGCTAACCTTTGGATGGAGCGCAAGAATGTGTACTACAAAGAATTCTTGCACCAGATCACTCCCGACCATGCGCTTCCCGGCGTGCCACACTTCCTCACTGCTGCTCGGAACGCTGGTATACTCATCGGTCTCGGCTCGGCCAGCAAAAATGCGCGGGATGTACTGGAGCGACTTGAACTTCGTAATGCCTTCGATGCCGTTGGTGATGGCTACAGCGTTGTCAACAGTAAACCTGCGGCGGATTTATTCATATGGGTAGCGGGACGCCTGAATGTTACACCCCAGCAGGCGGTTGTTTTTGAAGATGCCGAGGCCGGGGTAGAGGCTGCTCTTACGGGTGGTTTTTGGACAGTCGGCATCGGCAGCGCCAACGTCCAAAAAGCGCATCTTCTCACAGACGGCATTGGTTCGCTCAATGTCGAAACCGTCATCAGCCGTATGGGATAGAGTAGGGCATAGGGCAGCGCTTAAGCTGCCCTGTAGAGTCGATTTTAAGCGACGCCTTCAATCATGGGTTTGACGTATTCCATCGCCTGTTCCATAGTGGCGAAGTACTGGGTATTCTTGCTGCCGCGTGTGTTTACCGCTGTTGTTTCATTTTCCATCACATGTAACGGATTGAACCCCACCAGCACCCCCCGCGCCGCCATAGGGTGGCTGTAGGTTCGATGACCGAGGTTGCTCCGCAGCACACCGGGGTCTGCTTTGGTAACCTCCAACCAGTTGATGATGATCACCACCGGTTGGCTAACCGTATCAAGCTGCACCGCCATATCATCCAAACACGCTTTGAGTGTATCGGGCGTTTGGTGACCTTGATAACTGACATAAAGTACGCGTTCGGGTTTGAGCCAGTATATCTCGTGTGCCACAGTTTCTCCTCCTCATTTCCTGTTATCTGAATTGTAATGCAAATCCCGCTGAAATTCATTAAGGATTTCATTACTATTCGATTACAAGGTTGAGAAATGAAAGTGGATTACGGAGGTGCGCCGCAGCTGTTTCGTGGGATAAGCTGCGGTGGCAGCAGCAGTTGCATCGGCACACTGTCATCCTTGTTCAGGACTGCCTCTAACATCCGCATCAGCGCCTGTCCCGTTTCGGGGATCGCTTGCTCAATCGTGGTCAGAGCAGGGCGAAGGTATTGTACCAGCGGCGTATAGTCAAATCCGATCACCGAAAGATCGCGTCCGGGGATCATGCCCCGTTCTTCAATCTCGTTGAGAATACCAATCGCCACAATATCGCTTACTGCCACGATGGCAGTCGGTCGTTCCGCGGACGGCATTTCTAGCCAGTAACGAACTGCTTCGCGTCCAGTTTGCTCGTTGTGCTCACCGCGTACCAGATATTCGGCTCGAACAGGTAATCCGGCATTCACCAAACCATCCACATATCCCGCTGTTCGGAAGTCTCCGGAAATCGATCCCTCCGGCCATGCAGCCATGGCGATTCGTCGGTGACCCATCTCGACGAGGTAGTTCACCGCTTCTCGCATCCCCGTTTGACCATCCGTATCGACCCACGGGAAGTCCCAATCCGGGTTGGATCGTCCGAAGCACACAAACGGGTAATCAATACTGCGCAAAAACTCAATTCGCCCATCATCCCGAATTGTTTCTGCCAGTATGAACGCGTCCACCCGCCCCGAACGGATCATCTCATCATAAACCGGCTCCGGTTTGCCGCTGGGGTGCGTGAAGGTGAGCAGATGATAGCCAGAAGCTTCTGCCGCCTGCGCCAGATAATAGATGAAGCTGTCCATCATTGGATTAACGTGATGGTAATCGGGTATCTTGTGCCATGCATAGCCGATCAGCCGCGTCTGGTTAGCCTTCAGGTTGCGCGCCGTCGTATTGGGTGTATATCCCACGCGCTGAATGGCTTCCAGCACCTGCTGGCGGGTCTTCTCGCTCACAAAGTTGTTTTTCTTGTTCAGGACGTAGGAGACTGTCGCTATGGAGACGCCCGCTTCCCGCGCGACATCTTTAATGGTGGGCATAAGTAGTTCGTATTTCGCTAGGTATTCGAATGTTGGGTAATGATCATTTGAAATCCAAGTATAACCTGTCTGGTCATCTGGCAACAAGCCGGATCATGTTCACTCCAATTCGAATCCACCAACATCACCCGCCGCCTCATCCTCAGGTTGGGGCAGGGCTGGGCGCAGTCCGGCAGCCGCCAACCGTTCAAGGACGGCACGGGTAGCCAGAGCCGCCAACACACTCCCTGTCAGCAGCACCCACATCAGAAACAGAAATGTGCTCACCCCGGCCACCAGCATCCCCGCCACTATCAGTATCACACTATAGAGCGGATTCATCAGCAGCATGACCGCTGCGTTTCGCATGGCGCCCCATAAACCGGGCTGCTTCAACTCATACATCAACGGCCACATATAAAATTGAATCATGAACCATACTACCAGCGTGATGATCCATGTGCCGCGCAGGATATTCGCAGATGGGTCACTTACATTTCGGTAGGAACTCAGGTTGCTCAAGTTGATGACAACCACAACTACATTGACCAGCCCCATCACGAGTCCCCGTCGTAAGTTCATCCGGAAGCCGCGCCAGAAATCATCAAGGCTGACTCCCGGCGCGAGATGCGCTTGTCGGCTCAGTGCACATAAACCGGCGAAGGCCGCCGGAGCGGTGAGGATCGGCAGCGTTAGCAAAAACCACAGCACGTTCGCCCAGATGTAAAGATAGCCATGCTGGTTCAAATGGCGCAGCGTGTGCCAGCACACCTTCAGGGCATCAATCACGCACGTGTCTCCCTTCGGGCTATTGACCCGCCAGTCCTGAATAATTCGAGCCTTCCACAAAATATCGCTGGAACATGAAAAAGATCACCGCCATCGGCAGCGTGGTTAGCACTGCGCCAGCCAGCACCAGATCAAATTGAATATCCTGTCCCGATCCTCGCAGTACTGTCAGCCCCATCGGCAGGTTGAACATTTCAGGGTTCGTCCCCACGATGATCAAGGCATCCATAAAATTGTTCCACTGGCCTTGAAAACTGAAGATCGCTAACGCTGTCAGCGCCGGAGTCGCCATCGGTAGGATGATGCGGAAGAACATCACAAAGCGATTTGCTCCGTCCACCAGCGCTGCCTCTTCCACCTCTTTAGGAATCGACTCGAAAAACTGCTTCATCAACATGATGCCAAAAGCGTCCGCTGCCAGCACCAATATATACCCCTGATAGGTGTTCAGCAGCCCCAATTGGTTCAACATCAGGAACCGCGGGATGAGCAGCACCACGCCGGGGATCATCAGCACACCCAAAATGATGAAGAAGATCACGCGGTTGCCGGGGAAGCGTATCCGCGCCAGCGCGTATCCTGCCATCGAGTCCAGCACCAACCGCGCCAGCATCACCGCTACAGCATAAATGACCGTGTTTAGTGTCCAACGGGGGAGATTGCTATTCGGCCCTGAACTGTTCAGAATTTGTTGGTATCCCCCGAATGACGGATTGAACGTGATGCCTTGTACCTGCTGCGCAGCGCTCAAGATTACGCGGTTGCCGCTCTCGTCCGTTGTTTCACATGTGACTCCGAATGGTGGAATCGGAATGAACGCTCCCGGCGCGCTCGTGATGGCCGGGTCGCATTTGAACGAATTAGCAATCGTCAGAATAAACGGCGCCACTTCGATGATCGCCACAATCACGAGGATCGTGACGCCCAGAATTCCCAGAACTCGTTGTATCCTTGCTCTGGAACGATCAGTCATTGTGTAGGAGAGGGTATTGCTTGGGGTTGTCATAATCGCTTTGTCCTCTCTCATTCCGCCTTATCGCCGCCGGTCACACGCCGCTGTAGCAGCGTCGCAGCGAAGATGATGACGAATAATGTGATCGCCGTTGCTGTCGCCCGATCCATACGTGGATCATTCAGCGAACCGAAAGCAAAATCATAAACTAGATATGCCACGCTCATCGTACTTTCGCGGGTAGTCGTGTTCCGCAGTACATAAATCTGGTCGAAGACTTGGAAAGTGCCAATCAAGCCTAACGTAATCACAAAGAATGTTGTCGGTGCTAGCAGCGGTACCGTGATGCGCCGGAACACCTGCCAGTTGTTCGCCCCATCCACATAGGCCGCTTCGTACACTTGCGATGGAATGTTTTGCAGCGCCGCCAGATACACCACCATCATCGTTCCGATAGTTGTCCAAATAGCCAATATCATGATCGTGAACATCGACACGCTGGGGCCGCTCAACCAATCCCACAGTGAAATGCGGAAAATCTCCGTCTCGCTCAAGAATGGCACGCTGCTTTTGGTAATCCCCAACACACCAAACAGATTGTGCAATAGTCCATCATTATTAGAAAGCCATGTAATCGGTTGATAGCTTGGGAAGACCGAACTGATGAATCCGTTCACCGGCCCTGTGTTGGAAAACATGAATAGGAAAATCATCGATACCACAATCGATGATGTAATCGAGGGGAAGTAGTATGCGGTGCGGAACACCCCCCGGAATCGCAGCCACCTTTGGTTCACAATCACTGCCAGCACCAGCGCGATAATCGTCTGCGTCGGTACAACACCGATCACATAATAAACAGTGTTTTTGAGTGCGTTATAAAAATCATCAACCCGCCGCCCCTGCACCAGCAGTTGTTCATAATTACGTAAACCCACAATCTCATAAGCATCCGGTCGGGTGAGGGGAGTGCGCCCGTTCCAATCGGTCAGGCTGAAGTAACCTGCCACCAGCAGCGGGAGAATCATGAACAACAGCAGAATCAGGAACGCCGGCATCATGAATGTCCATCCGGCAATCGCTTCGTCACGCTTCGCGTTGGCGTTCGTTTGCACGGCTCTTTGAACCGTTTGAGAGGCTATTTGTGCCATGATTGGCATCTCCGGGGTAATAAAAACTACTTTTGAGGATGATTGGGAGATACAGCCAGTGATCGGGCTGTATCTCCCGGAGCGAGTCGCCTAGATGTGCCTCGCCTGTTCTAGCAAATTACCCTTCTGCCTGAATTTCACGGGCAATCTCAGCGGCTTCAACCATTGCTTCTTCAGCCGTCGCGCTGCCATTCAGGACATCCACGGTACCTTCATCAACCGCTGACGTGAAGTCGCCGTAACCGAATGGGAACACCGGTGCCCAGGCATAGTCGGCGCCTGCCACAAACGGGGTGGCCACATCACCCTGCTTCTCGATCCATGTGTTGATCGCGCTGACGCGGGCGGGCATCGGGCCGAAACCCTGCTCACCATTCTGCGCTGCGCCTTCCGGCCCCGTCAAGTAGTTGACCAGCGCCCATGCGGCCTCTGCCTTATCACCGGCCTGTGAGCTAACCCCCCAGCATTCCGTAAAGGTTAGTGTACCCTTGTCGCCGTTCGGTGCGACCGGAATTTCTGCTACGCCCCAGTTGGTGTCCGGGAAGTCGTTCTGCAAATAACCAATCGCCCAGTTGCCTTCTACTGTCATCGCGGCCAGTCCACGACCAAAGGCTTCACCGTTCCAGCCAGAGCCGCCGAGGTTAGAGGGCAGCGCGCCGATTCCTTCGCTCACAAAGCTGCTGTAATATTCCAGCGAAGCAATCGCTTCCGGACTGTCGAAGACCACTTCACCCGCGTCATTGAACAAACGACCGCCGTTTGCCCAGAAGAACGCCAACCAGCGGTTGCGGTCTGCGCCAGCGCTGAAGCCCACCACATCCGAACCGTCCGCCGCCTTGATGTCTGCGTCGGTGATAGCCTGTGCCGCCGCCTTCATGTCATCCCATGTCCAGTCAGCAGTTGGGGCTTCCAAGCCAGCCTGTTCAAAGTAATCCGTATTATAGAATACCGCTAGCGTCGAGAAATCTTTGGGCGGGCAGTACACCGTGCCATCCTCGCTGGTGAATGCCGCCAGCAGGCTGGGGTAAATGTCGCTCTGATCAGTGATATTATCGCCAGCCGGGGCAATCAACTCCGAGTCCACATATGACGGGAAGTCGAACTGTCCAACAGTGAATACTTCCGGATAATTGCCGGATGCGAAAGCGGCCTGAATCTGGGTGCCATAATCCGGCGAGATCAGCACTTCCAGATCAATATTCGGGTTCGCTTCTTCAAACGCTGCGAATTGTGCTTCCTTGAAAGCATTCTCAGCCGGGGATGACGAGCCAGTCCACACCCGCAGCACAACAGGGTCTTGCGCGGCTACTAACCCGCTGACCGAAAGTATAACGACCAGCACGAGCGCCAGCGCGACAAAACGATTACGCATACAAGCCTCCAAATTTATCCAATAACCAATTTCAAGCACGTTTTTTCGCCAGCGTTGGCGAACCCCATCGTGCCATCGGGGTCTTTTATCCGGGGTTTTGTAGCGTGATCTGCCGCTTCTCTCCCCGGTAATAGACATTGAATGACAGCCGCTTCCAGTGCGCTGGCAGTCTTGGCTCAGTCACCGGCTCACCCTTTTCATCCAGATGCAGCCCCGCGAAGCCGAACACCACCGCTTGCCACAAACCGCCGCACGACGCGCCATGAATGCCGTCGCGCACATTCCCCTTGTTATCCTGTAAGTCAATCGCTGCGGCGTGCTCGAACATCTCGTAGGCCACCTCACCCAACCCCAGCCATGCTGCCACCCGTGCATGCACTGCCGGACTGAGGGATGATCCGTGGTCAGTGCGTGGATAGTAGGTGTTCCAGTTGTTCAACAGCACAGTCGGTTCGGCCAGTTCTTCGCCCAGCAGCCCCATTAACATCACCACATCGGCCTGCTTAATCATCTGTGACTGGATGCTTCGTGGATGTCCGAGGATAGCCTGCACGCTGGCCGTGCGCGGTTCATAATGCGGCACCGGGATGTATTCCATCTCGAAGAAACCGGGGAACTGCACATGAATCTGTCGCTCATCATCAAACGGGATATACATTCGCTTGATGATGTCTCGCCATTTCGCCAGCCGTTCCGCGTTCAAATCCAGCTTCTCTACCAATCGCGCGTGGTCAGCCAGAGCGTTGTCTTTCAGCCAGATCAGCAGTTCCAGCGCCTGTTCCAGATGCCAGACCACCATCCGGTTGGTGAACACACTGTTATCAATGTTCTCGTGGTATTCATCCGGCCCGATCTGCTGCGAAAGTTCGTAGCGCTCGTTCTTCGCCTCCACACGGCTGCCCCAGAATACCGCCGTATCCAGTACGATTTCCGCGCCATATCGGGTCAGGAACGTGTCATCACCCGTCCAGCGCCAGTATTGCAGCACCCCATAGCTGATGTCAGTCGAAATATGCTGCTCGCTGTCACCTGTCCAGATTCGGATGCGGCTTCCATCCGGCTGCGGATCGCCCCATTGGGGTGTGGTTTCTTCACCGGTATCCGTGCTCTCCCACGGGTACATCGCGCCCTCGTATCCATTCGCCTTCGCTTTATGACGCGCGCCTTCCAACCGGTGATAGCGGTACATCAACAAATTGCGTGCCAGTTGGGGTTGGGTCAGGATCAGCGGCGGTACGATGAACAATTCGGTATCCCAGAACACATGCCCCTTATAGCCGAAGCCTGAAAGGGTCTTTGCCCCGATGCTCACATTTTCATCATGTCGCGGTGAAGCAATCAGGATGTGGTACATGGCGAAGCGCACTGCCAGTTGAGCGAACTCATCGCCTTCAATCTGGATGTCGCTGCTTTCCCAATAGCGCGCCCATTCCGCGGTATGCGCCTCACGTAGGCTTGAGTAGCCGGTCAATACAGCTTCCTGTAGCTTCTGCTGGGCTGCTTCCAGCGGCTGCTCCACATCGCGGCTCGTATAAATGGTCGTGATCTTGCTCACCGTCGCCGCTTCTTCACGGGACAGGCTGAAGCGTGTGCGCATCACCGGACGTGCATGAGCGCTGTCAACCAGCGTTTCAATCGGGCTGCTGGCGACCAGTTGCGATGCCATCCCCAGCCGGTAGCCAGATTGTGCCGTCTTCAGTTGTACCCCAACTTGCCCATTGCCTTGAGTGGTCTGTATATCCGTCCAGTGGGCCACGCCGTTGTTCGTCACGGCATGATCTACATACGCTTCAATCTCGATTTCAGGATCACCATCCACCGCGATAATCTGCACTTGCTGCGCCAGTACATGTTCATCAGCCAGACTCACGAACCGCTCGAATACCATCCGTACAATCGTCCCGGATTCCGCCCGGAACAGCACCTCGCGGGTGAGCAAACCGCTTTGCAAATGCAGCAGCCGCCGGTAGCCCAACAACGCCCCATCTTTAGGGTTCAGGTGCATCTCATTCTGGTTGACCAGTTGGAACGGCGTGCCATCCACTGTGATCCGGATCGGCAGCCAATTCGGCGCATTCACCAATTCCGGCACCAGCATCCCCGGTGCATGATCATAAATCCCGTGTGGCATCGTCGTCTCGATTGCGCCCGGATACCCTTCCTCGAAAGTGCCACGCGTCGCCAGATAACCATTTCCAATCGTAAACAACGTTTCGTTATGGTTGAGCTTTTCAGGGTGAAAAGGGAATTCTTCTAATTTCCACAAGTGACGTGTCACGTGCTCGCTCCTTAAGTGCGACGATTGGATTACAATATTCGTTAACGTATTTACTTAAACGTTTAATATAACGTGTCCGCTACCCTTTGACAAGGAATTGCTATCAAGATTTGTGAGTTTTGCCCAATTGTGAGCCTGTGCGAGAATCAAAAATGGGAAGCGCTGTGCTTCCACCTTTTAGGTGCAGCACACTTCCCAACAGCCGCCAAAGTCTGACAATGCCCCGCTAGAGTAGGGCAGTTTGTTTGATGGGCTTGTCTATTTAGCCGGAATGGATTCCATCATCGCGTTGCCTTCATCCCGGAAGTAATGATACTGAGGTCGGTAACCCAATATACGTCCGATCACACTGAAGACGCGGTTCGCCACTCTTTGCAGCCACATTGGCCGCCCCGCCATATACAGATGGTCTTTGAAGTGATGCAGCAGCGTCCCCATGAATAACGGCTGTACCCGCCCTTCAGCCGAAATCATCCCCGCGTGTGACCCAACACACAGCGACTCGATCAACTCATCCCAATGCAGCGCCGGTTCCATCTCGCGCCGCACAATCAAATCCTCACAGTTGCTCGCGTTCGACCACGTATGTACCATGCCGCGTGGGATAATCACCGTTTCCCCCGGCCCTAGCAGCCATTCATGCCCGTTCAACAAAAAACGCCCGCGCCCCTGTTTGATATACACCCGTTCCTCTTGCAGCGGGTGGAAATGCAGCGGGGTATTGCGTCGGCTTCCCGGCGACATCGTGCAGTCAATCACCAGCAGCTTACCATCGCTGTCCGCCGCCGTTTGAACAAAAACAAAATGCTCCCCGGTGAGGGGGCTGGACATTCGATCACCACTTTTCACCACAATCGTGCTCCACAATCATATTGGACAGAAGATAACTTCATTGAAGCGCACTTTGCTCAAGTGTTCGCCTGCCGGAAGCCACGACTATCCCTCCTCCTTTAGTCGGATTTTTCCCTCCGCCGAAAGTCGGGCAGTTCTCGATCACCCACATCGCTCAAGTGGAGTCGACACGATAATCGAGGTACTCTTGAAGCATCCATCGGAAATTGTCCACCACACGCTGTTCATTATCGGATTTGGAGTACACATGAAAGTTTTGCTCACTGGCGGCGCGGGAGATTTGGGACGCCTTTTAGCGCGTGATCTCGACGAGCGTGGCGACCTCCCCATCATATTCGACGTTCGTCCGCCATCTGTCTCACGGGGTATCACCTTCACCGGTTCAATCTTGGATCGCCCGCTTCTCAGCCAAGCCATGACCGGCGTCGATTGCGTCGTTCACATTGCGGCATGGCACGGTGTGCACGATTTTCGGAAGCAAAAAGATGTCTATGATTTCTGGGAACTGAATGTGACCGGCACGTTCTATGTATTCGAAGCGGCGGCTCGTGCTGGCGTATCAAACATCATCTATATTTCCAGTAGTGATGCCGAAGATCGCACCACCATCTACGGACATACCAAAGTGCTGGGCGAAGAAATTGCCCGTACCTACGCCGCGCGGCATCACATGAATGTGGTTGCGCTCCGTCCCCGCGCCTTCATCCCCTACTGGAATCGTGACGTCTACAATTCATTCATCGAATGGGCAAATTGGTTTTGGGGTGGGGCAGTCCACATTGATGATGTGCTTCAAGGCGTCCTCAAAACCATTGATCTACTCGCACGCCAGCCCCTCACCCATCCGCTGACGCTCAATCTCGATGGCGCTTATGAATACACCGACGAAGATCTCGCACACTGGGATTCGAGCGGGGCAACCTTCAGGAAGTACTATGCTCCCTACGAAAAATTGGTGCTGGCACATGGCCTTGACCCGGCTCGTAAACCGACTCGGTTGCCAATCACCGAGACAGCCGCTTGGCTCGGTTATGCTCCCCGTTACAGTCTGCGCAATCTGCTGCATGAGCTGGAACAGTATGGCGAATCCGGCCCGCCCCCGCCGCGCTTCTGAGTGAATTTAAGGGTGTTATCAGCGTAGCACCCTTATTCATCCCGTAGTCCGCTGCGGATTCGGTTCATCTCCAACCGCACCTCAGCGTCAGCCTCGCGTTCCATCGCGGCCTCCAGTGCGGCCTCCGCCTCTGGGTCATGCATCCATGCCAGCGGCCACACCGCCGCCAGTCGGGTCGCTGCAAGTTCATCTTCCAGCGCCAATTGCAGCGCCCGCAGCGCCTCGTCACGGGTCACTCTTTGCGTCAGTGACATCTTCAAATAATTAGTCGCATGGAATAACCCGCGCAGGATAGCCTCGCGCGCCAACCCCGTCCGCCGCTCAATCAGCCCCAGCAGCTCGCGCAGCCCTTCATTCCCGTCAATCTCCAGCAGGCTTAACGCCGCCGCATAAATCACCTCTGCGTCATCATCTTCCAGCGACTTCCGGATCACCGGCACGGCTGCCGCCAGCCCGTTCGCCCCCATCACCTCTAACGCCTTCACCCGCACTTCAGGATCATCCGCCAGCAGCACCGCTTCCAAGGCCGGAATCGCCGCGGCATCTTGGCAGTCGCGCAAACCCCACGCCGCTGCCATCCGCACACTGTCCGCCTCATTTTGCAGCACCGTCGCCATTAGGGCATACGCCGCCGCCTCGTAACTGCTGCACAGCGCATAGATCGCCCCTTCGCGCACCCGTACATCCGTATCCCGCAGCGCCTGCCGAATCAACGGTTCGGCAGCGTACCACGAGAACCCGAACAGATGCCGTGCCACCGACGCCCGCGACGGCGCATCTCCATCCGTCAGCACCCGCTGCATCACCAACCGCGCATCACGGTCGCCCCGTTTATGCAGCAGTTTCGCCGCCCCATACCGCACATAAAAGGATTCACTCCGCAGTGCTTCCTCCACCACATTCAGCGATACCGAATAAGGCGGCAGCACTTCCAGCAGTGTCGCCAATTTCGGCAGCGTCAGCCGCAGCTTCCCGCTCTGTCGGGAGGCCGTCGAAAGACGGGGTTCGAGTCCCGTAATGGTTGTCATCGTCTTTGTGCTCCCCTCTACCGTAACCGTGCAATCGCGACCTGATCGATTAACACCTTCCGCGTCTTCAAATCCGTCACGGTCAGCCGCAGTTGGCGCTGTGCGTCCACGTTGAACACCGCTTTCACCCGGTCTTCTCCTACCACCCCCGCCGGAATAAGTGCAGCCAATCGTTTTGCTGCTGCTTCCTCGTTCAGCGGGATAATCTGCTGTTCGCTCCGCTCTGCCTGTGCCACAAACACCGCTTGCCCCCCCTCATACTGCACTTCCAGCATCCCGACCGCCTCGGTATCAATCTCCCCGATCACAAACTCCATCGCCGTTTGTCCCTCATGCGCCGCCCCCAGCATCACCTCCACCGGTTGGCGCAGCGGATACCGGCTTCCCATCGGGATGATCTCATCATACAAATGGGTTTGAGTCGCTGCATCCAAATGGCGGATTCCGTAGCTGTGAACCAGATAATCTTCCAGCCCGTACCCCGCCGCCACTTGCAGCGCCCCTTCAACCACCGCCGTGAACGGTTTATCCGCCCGCACCGCTGCCGCGTTGAAGTACTGCCGCAGCGTCTCTTGTACCGACGGCATCAGCGAGATTCCCCCCACCAGCAGCACCGCGTGAATATCCTCGCGGAAGACACCCTTCCGCTGTGCCACATGCAGCACCTTATCCACCACCTGTCGCAGCGCCGTGTAAAATCCATGCGTCTCCAGCAGTGCTTCTAATTCGGCGCGTGTCCATTCCTGTGTTCGTTCTTGCCCGCCTGCCGTAAATCGCAGCGTCACCATCTCCTGTGTCGAAAGGGCAATCTTCGCCTGTTCGCAAACCGTCAGCAGCCCCGCGTAATCCGCCCCCAGCGTGCTGCTGTTCAACCCGCTTCGCCGCAGCACCTCCGCCAGCAGCCATTGATCGATGTCACTTCCACCGATTACCCGTCCCGCTTTAGCGATCACCTTTGCCGAATGCTGCCCCGTCTTCCCACCCAGCAGTCGTCCCAGAAACCGTCCCGTAGTCGCTTTGCTTTCCGGCAGTTGTACCAGCGACAAATCCAGCGTTCCCCCGCCGAAGTCGAATACCAGCACCACCGCTCCCGGCTCGGTCACCAGATACCCCAGCGCTGCCGCCGTCGATTCATCCACCAGCCGCACGCGCTCCTGTGGAATATCGGTAATCAACTCATTCAACCATGTCAGATACCCCTCGAACGAAGCCACCGGCGCGGTCAGCACCAACTGCTCAACCTGATCCATAGGGTAGGGGATCGCTTTCAACAATTCGCGCATAAATCGGCTGCCGGCCTCCATATCCCCCCACGCTTCCCCGTCAATCAGTCGCGCATCCGGTGCGGGGGCAGCCACCAATCCCCGCTTGAAATTGCGGAATAGCCGGTTGTCCTGCTCGTAATCCAGCCGCATTTCCCGCACAGCTTGTCCGCTGGTGATCTTTCCCGCCCGCCCGTCCGCCACGTACACCAGTGACGGAATCAAAGCCGGGAGTTCATCCGTGACGTTGCTCAACCCCGCCAGCGCGAGGATGCGCGCCGCCTCTGCCTGATCATTCCACTCTGCTACCACGCTGTTTGTCGTGCCGAAGTCGATTGCCAGACGCTGTTTCATATTGCCGGGCCTTTTATCCTATACAGGTACTGATTCCATTGTAAGCGATTCCCCACCTATGGAGTGTTTGTTTGAGGCAAGATTTCTGAAAATACTTTTTTATGACAAGTTTGGAACATTTGTGCTTTTCAAAAAAACCAAACCCTCATATAATGACCTTGCCTCTCATCTTAAATGGGTCACTAGTAGTAAATATCACATCTCTTGGCGAGAAAGGAACTTCAATATGACCTACGGCGGTATTTTTTCTCTCACTGCTTCCCTCAAAAATGTCCTTGCAGCGCAGGGAGTGTCCTTTTCCGAAGCCTT
>JAFLCH010000008.1:33083-41415 GCA_017303775.1 Anaerolineae bacterium
TCGCCCGCCCCGCGCTCTCCGAGGCCGCTGCCCATTACCGCCAGATCGCTGATCAATGGCGCGCTTTAGCCGCTGCTGCCCTGCCGGATACCCCCTTCCAATCCACGCGCCAGCTTCTGCATCAACGTTACGACAGTTTCAAGCGCAACCAACCGGAAGCCACTCGTGCCGCCATCGACCAGCTTTTTCGCCTCGAAGCGGACTATAAGAATGCTTTCCCCATGTCCGATTCAGAAGTGTCCGACCTGTTCACCAGCCTCCAAACCAACCTCAACGCCCTCTATGAAGCCGAATCAGCCGCCCTCGCTACCCTGATCCGCGTCATGCAGTAGGGGAGGGTAGCCAAATAAAAACCGGATGCCTGTGCTCAGCGCATCCGGTTTCCTTTAAACAATCTCACTAACCGGCCTGATTACCCTCCAGCCTGCTCCACCAGCAGCAGATGATTGCCTTCCGAGTCTTGGATGATCGCGTTGCTGCCCCACGGCTGCCGGTCAATATCGCTCACAATCACCACCCCCTTTTGCTTCAGTACCCCGACCACCCCCTCAATATCGCTCACATCCAGCGTCACCGCCTGCGACTTGCCCACCACACCGCGATAATGCTCCCAATTCTCGTCCGGTAAGTACAGCACAATCTCGGTTTCCGCTCCCTTCGGCGCGACCGAAAGCCACCGTGATTGCGCCCCCGGAAATAGCGGCTGATCCCGATGCAGTTCCAACCCCAGCGTTTCTGTGTAGAATTGCTTCGCTCGGTCTTGGTCACTCACAAAAACCGATACCGTTCCCACGCGCTTGATCATCGAATTCCCTCCCTTAAGGTAGAACATTAAATCTAATAATAGAATACATGTTCTGTTCTGTCAACCCATCCCACCAGACCACCTGCCATTCGACATTTCGCCCGAACCGTGTTACACACATCTCATATATTCAAAATTGCTTTCTGGAAAAATCGTTATGGGTCGTTTACACCAACGGGTCGCTTTTATCACCGGGGCAGGGCGGGGGATCGGTCGTGCCATTGCCCACAAATGTGCCGCTGAAGGCGCGTCCGTCGTCATCGCCGAAATGGATTCATCAACCGCCCGAACCGTCGCCGGCGAACTCACCGCTGCCGGCCATGCTGCCCTCGCTGTCCCCACCGACATCACTCGCGAATCCGATGTTCAGCATGCTATCGCCCAAACCATCGCTGCCTTTGGTGGCCTCGATATTCTCGTCAACAATGCTGGTCAAACCTTTCACGACGACGCCACCACTATGACCGAATCCGCTTGGGATGCCGCCATGGCCGTCGATCTCAAGGGTGTCTGGTTTTGCTGCAAGTACGCCCTCCCGCATCTCATCGAACGCGGCGGCGGCTCCATCATCAACCTTGCCAGCGTCCATGCCCGTCATACCGCCCCCGACTATTTCCCCTACGGCGCAGCCAAAGCCGCTGTCGTCGGCCTAACCCGCAGCCTCGCCCTCGACTATGGCCCGCGCGATGTTCGCGTCAATGCCGTCAGCCCCGGTTGGGTGCTCACCGAGCAGGTGCAGTCCCAAATCGCCGCCATGCCGGACCCGCAGGCCTTCCTCGACCGCGTTCTCAGCCTCCAGCCGGTTCGTCGCCTCGGCACACCCGCCGACATCGCCAATCTCGTCGCCTTCCTCGCCAGTGACGAAGCCGCCTATATCAACGGTGCCGAAATCGTCATTGATGGCGGCCTCACAGCGCAGTTTCCACAGTAATCATAGGAAAGGGATCATGAAAGCTTTAGTCTACGAAGCGCCTTATCAGATGCACGTCCGCGATGTGCCACAGCCCCGGCCCGCCCCCGACGAAGTCCTCATCCGCGTCGCCTATTCCGGCATCTGCGGCTCGGAACTCAGCGGTTTTGAAGGCCGCAACTCCCTTCGCAAGCCCCCCCTCATCATGGGACATGAATTCAGCGGCATCATCGCTGACCTCGGCGAACGTGCCACCCTCACCCATCCGCATCTTCAAGTCGGTCTGCCCGTCACCGCCAACCCGCTCCTCACCTGCGGTCAGTGTGACGCTTGTTTGCGCGGCCAGCAGCAGTTATGCCCCTCCCGCAAACTGCTCAGTGCCATGCTCCCCGGCAGCAACGCCGAATATGTCACTGTGCCCGCCATGAACGTCCTCCCCCTCCCGTCACAACTATCCCTCACCGCTGCTGCCCTCGCCGAACCCGTCGCCTGTGCCATCCACAGCGTTCGCCTTGCCCATCCCCAGCCGTCGGAAACCGCGCTCGTAGTCGGTGCCGGCCCCATCGGCCTCCTCACCATTCAAGCCTTGGCCGTCTACAATCTCAGCGCCATCTACTGCGCCGACCTCAACCCCGAACGTCTCGCCATGGCCGAATCACTCGGCGCGCACCCCGTCGATCTCCGCGAATGGCGCGGCCCTGTTGATATTGCCATCGACGCCGTCGGTGCCAACCCCACCCGCGCCGCCTGTGCCAACCTCGTCCGTCCCGCCGGTCGCGTCGTATTCGTCGGCCTCCACGAAGCCGAATCGCCGCTGCCCATCAACGACATCATCCGCCGCGAGATCATCTGCTACGGCTCCTTCGCCTACAACCCGCGTGACTTCCGCGCCGCCCTCGAAGGTCTCGCTGCCGGGCACTTCTTCCTGCAAGACTCATGGACTCGCGTCGAACCCCTCGCCGCCGGTTCAGCCTGCTTCGAAGAACTTATTCACGGCTCAACCGTCGCCAAAATCTGGCTGCAACCTCCACAGGAGTAACCATGAAGATCACCGCCGTCACCCCCCTCGTCCTCGGCACACCGTGGCGCAACCTCACCTTTGTGAAGGTCGAAACCGACTCCGGCATCACCGGCCTCGGCGAAGTCCGCCTCAACAACCGCACCAACGCCCTCCTCGGCTACCTTACCGAATCCCTCCCGCGCTATGCCATCGGTCATGACCCTTTCGACATCGAATCCCTCGTCTCCCGCATGACCATCAACGACTATGGCCGCATGGGCGAAGTCACCATGTCCGCCGTTTCTATTCTCGAAATCGCCTGTTGGGACATTATCGGCAAGGCGCTTGGCGTGCCCTGTTATCGCCTCATGGGCGGCGCTGTCCGCGACCGCATCAAAGCCTACGCCAACGGCTGGTACACCGTCGAGCGCACCCCCGAAGCCTTTCATGCCGCCGCCCGCAAAGTCGTCGAGCGCGGTTACCTCGCCCTCAAAATTGACCCCTTCGGCGCGGGTCGCTACGAACTCAGCTTGGACGAGCAAGCCCGTTCCGTCGCGCTCATCGAAGCCGTCCGCGACGCCATCGGCCCCCATCGCGAAATCATGGTCGAGATGCACGGGCGCTTCAACCCCGCCACCGCCATCCTCATGGCGCGCAAACTCGCTCCCTTCCGCCCTGCATGGATCGAAGAACCTTGCCCGCCGGAGAATCTGCCGGAGCTGCGCCGTGTCGCCGAACGGGTCGAAATCCCCATCGCCACCGGCGAACGCCTCCACACCATGAATGAATTCCGCCCCCTCTTTGACCTTCAGTGCGTCGACATCATCCAGCCCGACATCACTCACTTCGGCGGCATCACCCAAACACGCCGTCTCGCGGCGTGGGCCGATGTCTACAACGTCCTCATCGCCCCCCACAACGTCGGCGGCCCCGTCAGCACAGCCGCTGCCCTTCACATGGCCGCCTGCACACCCAACTTCATGATTCAGGAACACTTTAACGACTTTGCCGACTCATGGGTCAAGCAGGCCGCTCCCGGTGTACCCGAAGTCGTCGATGGTTATTTCACCCTGCCGGATAAACCCGGCCTCGGTGTCGAAATCGACGAATCCATTTTCGCCCAACACCCTTACGTCGAAGGACATTTTGACCTCTTCCGTGACGAATGGCACAGGCGCGATGGGGATCAGTAACCAACCTCCCGCAAGGGCAGGGCATTTTTGCCTTGCCCTGTAATTCCATTTGTCAGAAATTATGTGCTAAAATAGGAACATACGTTCAGCTTCTCGAAGGGGGGAATCATGGAGTCGCGCCGTAAAATCATCTACAGCATCCACACCACGCTGCACATTCCTGCCGGCGTCCTCCCGCGCTTCACCGTCGCCGCTGTCACCAATCGTCGTCGAAGCCTTCGCGCCGCGCCTTCAGCACCGCCTCAGCCAGCCGCGCTCCCCTCGCTGAACAGCCTTAACCGTTCAAATGCTCGATGAAGTGCTTCAGCGTCACAATCGCCTTGTCATATTCATCCAGCGGTAAATTCTCAATCGGTGTGTGGTCGAGGTTGCTGTCCCCCGGCCCATAAGCCACCATCGGGATTTTCCACCGTGCCGCCACCGTATTCATATCACTTGTTCCCGTTTTCAGCACGAATCCCGGCTGTCCACCCTGCGCCCGGATCGCCCCCATCAACCCCCGTACCAGCGGGTTGCTCCGGTCAGATTCATAAGCGATTTCCTGCCCCCACGCCCGCAGCTCACCATCCGGTTGCGCGATAGCCTTCAGCGCCTGTAGCACATCATCCGGTGTGATTCGCGCCGGCAGCCGGAACGAAACCGTCAGCGTCATCGTTTCGTTGAAGTAATCCGAACTCGTATTGATCGACCGCAAACTCACCATCAACTGGTCAAAAATTCGCTCCACCCCTGCGTTTTCCCGTTCCGCCCAATCCAGCACCCGCTGCCAGAACTCCGAACCCAGTGCCGCCACCGTCGGCTCAGGCCGTGCCGTATGCGCCACCGCCCGCCGCAGCGTGTACTCCACCAGAATCCGGCCTTTATACCCCAGTGTGATCCGGCTGCTGCTGCTCGGCTCTCCGATGATGCAGTAGGTCGGCGTGAAGTTCGCGCTCACATAATTCGATCCCTTGCCCGAAGCGATTTCCTCTTCCACACACCCCGCCACGATCACTCGCCAGCCTTCCGGAATCGCCGCCTGCACCGCCGCCTCCGCGAACGTACACAACGACCCCTTCGCGTCCACGCTCCCGCGCCCGTACAGCGTATATCCCTCGCTCAAACTGCTGAAGGGCAGCGCCGGGTCAGGGCTGCTCCCGTCCGCCGTCGCCTCCACCCGCACCGGGAACTCCCCCGGAAACGTGTCAATATGCCCCAGCAGCATCAACGTGTTCGCCGCGTTCGTCGCCCCTCGGATGCCGAACGCATTCCCCGCTTCATCCACATACGCTTCAAATCCCCGCTCGCGCATCCACTGCACCAGATATTGCACCGCCGGTGTTTCCAATGTCGATGGGCTGTAGCGTTTGACCAGTTCATACAGGAGTTCAGAATGAGGCATGTTGGTTTAGTTGTCTTCCTTCATAATCCGCGCTAATCTCCCGATGATAACCGCTTTCCCTTCCATCCTGCCAGCCCGTTTCCCTTGCCGGATAACAATTTGTTGCGCCCACTTGTTCGCCTGCCCATTCCTTTTTTTCCGTTCGACTCTTGCGCCAGAGTCCGCTAAACTCTCCCTGTTAACCTGCTGCTCAATCATCACAACAATAAATCTATGTTCATCAATCGCAGTGATCTCATCCGCCGCAATCCGGCTCAATTTAATTATGGTGTCGCCGTCCTTGATGTCGACGGTGATGGTGATTTTGAATGGTTCATCGCGGGCTACGGCTTCCCCAACACCGTCCTCAAGTGGACGGGAACCAGCCTCGAAATCGTCACCCCCCTCGCGCTCGCCGATGCCGGTCGTCAGGCCATCGGTGTCGCCGCCTGTGATCTTGACGGTGATGGCGACGAAGAAATCTATATCCTCAACACCGACAGCTTCGCCGGTCAAAAGCTCTTTGCGGATCGGCTCTTCGATCATGCGGACGGAGAATGGACGGATCTCTTCTCCATGCCCACCCATCGTGCTATCCTCAACCTCACCGCCGGTCGCTCCGTCATCGGCTTGGATCGTGACGGCGATGGCATCTACGGCTTCTTTGTCGCCAACTATGGTGGCCCCATGCGCCTCTACGAACTCGACGAAGACGGCCATCTCCATGACATCGCCCCTCGCCTCGGCTTGGATCTCACCACCGGTGGTCGCAGCGCCGTCGCCCTGCCGCTGCTCACCCCGCGTCAGGATATTTTCGTCGGCAACGAAGGCGGCCCCAACTTCCTATTTCTCAACACGGGGGAGGGCGGTTTCGAGGAAGTCGCTGCTGTCTCCGGCCTTGCCGACCCCGACCAGCACGCGCGCGGTATTGCCATCTTGGATGCCAACGACGACGGCCTCTTCGATCTGGTCTGTGGCAATTGGGACGGTCATCACCGCCTCTATGTGCAGGGCTTCGGGGGCAACTTCAGCAACATTGCCCCGCCGGAGATGGCCTCGCCCAGCCGCGTCCGCACCGTCATCGCCGCCGATTTCGACAACGACGGCTACGAAGAAATTTTCTTCAACAACATCGGTCAGCCCAATCGCCTCTTTGCCCGCCGTGACGGTGAATGGCAGCAGGTCAACATCGGTGATGCCCTCGAACCCGGCGGCCTCGGCACCGGTGCAGCCATCGCCGACATCGACGCCGATGGCCGCCTCGAACTGCTCATCGCCCACGGCGAGAGCGGCATGCAGCCCCTCACGCTCTATCATGCAGCCTCCAACGACAACCATTGGCTGCGCATCCGTCCCTTCACCGTCCACGGCGCGCCGGCTCGTGGTGCGCTCGTCACCCTCTCTGCCGGAGGTCGCCTTCAGCGCCGTGTGGTCGATTGCGGCAGCGGTTATCTCTGCCAGATGGAACCCGTCGCCCATTTCGGCTTGGGCGACATCGACACCATCGACTTTGTCGAAGTGCGCTGGCCGGATGGCGCGACCTTCACCCTCGACCATCCCGGTGTCGATCAGCAGATCAAAGTCCGCCATCCTTACGAACGTGGCTAATCCTGCCGTAACGCTGGGACTCTGAAGAATCGCTCACCCCATCTGCGCCTGAATCGAACCATAACAGGCGCGCAGCAGTTCTTCGCATCGCAGCCAGTCCGCCGCCGGATTGCTCGATATGCCGCCCGTGATCGTGTCCAGCACATTATTCGCCTCCACCCGCAGCCGCCCCGAATCCAGCGCCTGCGCCGGTGTCAGCCCGAAGATCGTTGCGTGCAGCGCCGTCATAGTCTCCACGAATGCCTGTTTATCCGCCGTGCCCACCAG
Organism: Anaerolineae bacterium; assembly: GCA_017303775.1. GTDB lineage: Bacteria > Chloroflexota > Anaerolineae > Aggregatilineales > Phototrophicaceae > CFX2. The sequence continues at coordinate 40,227 of JAFLCH010000008.1, forward strand.
TTGCCGGTGAATATCCCAGTAAGCCACTTCCAGCCGCGCCGCCTCTGCCGCATCAAATTGCAGCCCCGAATATCGCAGCGCCAGCCGGTAAAATCGCGTCAAGTATCCCTCGATCACGCCCAAATCATGATCCTTCGGAACCCATGCCACCGACGCGCGCACAATGTAGTATGCCGCCAACACCGACAGCGGAAACGGAATCCGGAACTGTTCCTGTGTCAGCGCCACGATCAGTCTTAACAGCCGCAGCCACGCCCGGTCATAATACGCCTTCCACCCCTCCACCTCGTAATGCGCCACCCGCTCCGGCTTGAACGCAAATCTCGCCTTCATCACCGCCCCCTTTATCTCCGTCCACGCTCACACCAATCATTACGCGCATATCGCGCCGCTCAGATTTTCGCGTAGTCATTTAACCACCGTTGGTAGACGACCTCATTTACGCTTCCAACCAGCACAAAAGAAGCTTTCTCCCGACTATCCCTACGCCTAACCCTCCCCAAATCCCAATGCAACCCATCATCACTTTTTATCGTATACAACAATAGTGCTCACTGCATTTCCGGGGGATAATCATGAAAGCAGTCATATGCACAAAATATGGCCCACCTGAAGTACTCCAACTGACCGAATTACCCGAACCAACGCCCGCCGACCATCAAGTGCGGGTCAAAATTCATGCCACCACCGTACACGTCGGTGATGTCAGAATTCGCCGTTTCGATGTGCCGCGCTGGCAGTGGTTGATTGCCCGCTTGGCTCTGGGGATCACCAAACCGAGGAATCCCATCTTGGGGATGGAGATCGCCGGAGAAATTGACGCGGTTGGCAAAAATGTATCGCGCTTCAAGCTGGGCGATCCCGTTTTTGCCTCCCTGTTTCCGGCCAAAGAGCCTTTTGGGGGCTATGCCGCCTACAAATGCCTGCCTGAAGACGGCATTCTAGCCTTAAAGCCAACCAACATGACATTTCAACAAGCCGCCGCCGTTCCCAGCGGGGGAATAACAGCCTTGATCGTCTTGCGTAAGGCCAACATCCAACCCGGCCAGAAAATCTTGATCTATGGCGCTTCCGGCAGCGTCGGCACATTTGCTGTCCAGCTCGCCAAGCATCACTTCGGTGCGCAGGTGACGGGAGTTTGCAGTACCGCCAATGTGGAAATGGTCAAGTCGCTAGGCGCTGATGCAGT
>JAFLCH010000080.1 GCA_017303775.1 Anaerolineae bacterium
ACCCGTGAAGGTATGGTGATGGCGGCGCGGCAACTGGGGCATCCGTTGATCGACCACGGGCAGCGGGTGTGCAATGACTTCGTGATGGATACGACGCGGGTGACGATGATCACCGGCTCGAATATGTCGGGAAAGAGTTCGTTCCTGCGGACGCTGGGGGTTAATCTGGTGCTGGCGAACGCGGGGGCGGTGGTCAACGCGGCGGAGATGCAGGTAAGCTCATTCCGCGTTTATACGTGCATCAAGGTGAGCGATTCACTGGCGGATGGATTTTCGTACTTTTACGCCGAGGTGCGGCGGCTGGCGCAACTGCTGCAAGCGCTGGAAAAACGTGAGGATCAGCCGCTGTTCTTCCTGATTGATGAAATCTTCAAGGGAACGAACAACCGCGAACGGCTGCTGGGGAGCGAGGCGTATATCCGAGCGCTGGCGGGCAAATATGGGACGGGCGCGATTTCGACCCATGATCTGGAATTGGCGAGCCTGCCTGATCTGGCGAATTATCACTTCGCTGACCGGGTGGAGGATGGACAGCTCCGGTTTGATTACCGGCTGCGGGAAGGGGTTTCGCCGACGACAAATGCGCTGCGAATCATGATGATGGCTGGGCTGCCGATCCACGAGTAGCGCGCCACAGGTGCGAGAGTCCGGTGTTACAATGGGTGCAAAGTGGTCTATTTACGTACAGGCGCAGAAGGAATAAGAACTCATGCAATATACTGAAAACGGCCCGCTGGGATATTACTTTGAGGACATTGAAGTGGATCGGGCGCTGGTGACGCGCGGACGCACCGTGACGGAAGCGGACATTGTGCAGTTCGCAGGGCTGACGGGGGATTACAACCCGATGCACACCAACGCGGAATATATGAAGTCACACCCGATGGGACAGCGGGTGGCACACGGGATGCTGACGCTGAGTTACGCTGTCGGGCAGCTTTACCAGTTGGGATTCATGGAACGGACGGTGCTGGCCTTCCGCGGGTTGGAGATGAAGTTCAGCCTGCCGGTGCTCATCGGCGACACGATTCATGTGCGGCTGACGGTGAAGGAAAAGAAAGAGATGAAGCGGTTGGGCGGCGGCATCATCACGGCAGAGGTCAAGATTCTCAACCAAGATGGTAAGGCGGTGCAGTCGGGCACGATGGAACTGCTGCTGGCCTCAAGACCGGCGGCTGAGTCGTGAGATGACGACCAACCGAATCCTGTATACGCCGTACTTTCTGGAACAGCCGCGCCCGCAGATGGCGGCGCTGGTGGAGGCGGATTGGACGGTGAACCGGCTGGAGGCAACTGAAGGCCGCACGGCGCTGGAGCAGATGGGCACGCTGGGACGCGGGGTGGCGGATTTTGTGGCGGCGACGTTACAGGCCGGCCAACGTCCGGTGAGCTTTCACGGCGACTGCTGCATCACACTGGGCGTGATGGCCGGTTTGCAGCGGGCGGGCGTTGATCCGCTGCTGATCTGGCTGGATTCGCACGGGGACTTCAACACATGGGAGACGACACCGAGCGGTTTCATCGGCGGGATGCCGCTGGCGATGCTGGTGGGACGGGGCGATTTGCAGTTGATGCAGATGGTGGGGGCGCAGATTCATCCGGAAACGCAGGTGATCCTGTCGGACGGGCGCGACCTTGACCCGGCGGAAGCGGAGATGCTGCGGCAGTCACAGGTGCAGTTCGTGCCGGATATGACCGAACTGCTGCATGTAGATTTGGGAACTCGCCCGATTTATGTCCACTTCGACAGTGATGTGCTGCATCTGGATGATGCGCCCGCGATGCTGTATCCGGCGGCGGGTGGGGCACGGTTGGAAGCAGTGCGGGGGGTGCTGCGGCATCTGGCAGCGAGCGGACGGCTGGCGGCGGTGTCGATGACGACATGGAATGTGGCGGATACGAGCGCCGTCGAGACACAGGCGGCCTGCATGGCCTGCTTCCATGATTTGATCGGGTAATATGACATGATTGATACGTATCGTCTGCAACAACTTGTTCAACTCGGTGAAACACTTGAGTGTGAATTTAAGTCAGAAAACAAGTCAAATCTATCAGACAGCGTTATTTTTGAAGAAGTTGTTGCATTTGCCAACTCTGAAGGTGGAATCCTCTTAATTGGTGTGAGTGATAATGGGGTCATTACAGGGGCAAAAGCAAGGCACGGAGGCACTACAGATGTGTTCAAAGTGCAATCTGCAATTTTTAACAATACCGTACCTAATATCAATACACGGGTTTCATGGATTCCACATCAAGATGTATATGTCCTTGCCATAGAAGTAGACCAGTATCCTGAAATCTGTGCTACATCTACTGGTAAGGCACTGCGTCGTCGAATTGGGACTGATGGAAAGCCCCAAACCATACCTTATTATCCCCATGAACAACGTTCAAGGCGTATTGATTTGGGCTTCCTCGATTTCTCAGCACAGACAATTGAGTCTTCGTCATTTGAAGATTTTGATCCGCTCGCCTTTGAAAGACTGCGACAAATTACAAAATTGCGCGGAGAACCATCTTTACTTACCCTATCAAATGAGGAACTAGCAAAAGCCTTACGATTGGTTGAGAGCATTGGTGGAAAACCTGTACCCAATGTAGCGGGATTATTAGTCCTTGGGAGGGTAGAGGTAATTGAACGCATTTTACCGACTCACCAAGTTTTGTTTCAGGTGCTCGACGCTCATGAAAACGTGAGGGTGAATGATAGCTTCCGGCAATCATTATTGAGTGTTATTCACGAGATCGAGAGTCGGTTTGCTATTCGAAACGAAGAAAAAGAAGTGCAAGTCGGATTATTCCGAATTCCGATTCCAAACTATTCCCCAGAAGGTTTTAGAGAAGCCGTAAATAATGCAATCCTGCATCGCGATTATACGCAATTGGGAGCGGTTCATATTCAGTGGCATCATGACCAATTGCGCATAACAAACCCCGGAGGATTTCCTGAAGGAATAACAATTAATAATATACTCGTTCATGAACCAAAACCCCGTAATCCACGATTGGCAGAAGTCTTTAGGAGAATAGGGTTAGTCGAACAAACAGGACGAGGCGTAGGAAAAATCTATAGCGGGCAACTCCGATATGGGCGACCATTACCTGATTACACACAAAGTAACTCGACTGGTGTTCGTGTAATGCTTTACGGCGGGAGTACGTCACTCGGTTTTGCTGCTTTCGTCCATGAATATGATCGACAGGGGAACTCTCTCAGATTAGACGAACTCATTATATTAAATGAGCTTTTCTTTCAACGTCGTATTGAAACCACAGTCGCATCAAGGCTCATGCAAAAAGGGATACCACAAGCCCGAAGTGTATTAGAACACCTTGTTGAACGGGGTTTAGTTGAAGCTCGTGGGGAACGGAAAGGGAGGATTTATCATCTAGCCTCATCCGTCTATCAGCGATTTAAAATGGAAAATGCTTATGTGCGTACACGTGGATTTGATTTACAGCAACAAGAGCAAATGGTGCTAAATTATGTGCAAGAATTTGGACGGATCACCCGTGCAGAGACAGCTAGTTTATGCCAGTTATCGGACGACCAAGCCAGCCGTTTGCTAAAAAACCTTACGCTTAAAGAGCCGAGATTAAGCCTGAAGGGGCAAGGACGTGGAGCATATTACGAATGGAAATAAACACGCGCGCGTTTATTTCTAATTTTTCAAAACACGCGCGCGTTTATTCGTATTCTTTTGCGTGAAAACAGCAATGACGGATCTCATTTACTGCCCGATTTGCGGGCATACGCTGGGCTGGAAGGATGTCGGGGGACGCACGCGGCAGTCGTGTGACAACTGCGGGTATGTGCGTTATGTGAATCCGGTTCCGGCGGTGGGGATTGTGATCGAGGCTGAGGGGGGCGTGGTGCTGATCCGGCGGGGACAACCGCCGCACCAAGGTGAATGGACACTGCCGAGCGGGTTCATCGAAGCGGACGAGAGCGCGGAAGACGCGGCGATACGTGAGGCAGAAGAAGAAACCGGCTTGAAGGTGGAAGTGATCGAAATGATGGGGATCAACTCCTTCCCTGAAGGGCCGCCAATGAGCGGGATTATGATCTTCTACCGTGTGAAACCGGTGAGCGGGCACTTACAGGGCGGCGATGATGCGATTGAGGCGCGGATTTTCCAGCCGAATGAACTGCCACGACTGCCCTTCCGCACGCACCGCGAGGCGATTGCGCAATGGCTGGCGCATCATGAGCACCCGCTGATCGAACCGCCTGCTGAAGCACCGGCTTTCATCATCCGACCAGCGGAAGCCCGTGACCGGGAAGAAGTGATGGCGCTGCTGGCGCTGATCCCGGCGAACCGCGATTTGGGCGAAGCGGAGTGGCGTGAGGTGGAACTGCGCTACCGCGAGTCGGCGGGGTTCGAGGTTTTTGTGGCGGAGGCGAAACAAACACCGCCGATCATCATCGGGTTCATCGTGCTGTCGATTGTGCGAACGCTGACGGGCGGACGCGGATTCATCAATGATATGGCGGTGCTGCCGACTTATCAGCGGCAGGGGGTGGGGGCGGCGCTGCTGGAAGGAGCGGTGCGGCGGGCTGACCGGATGAATCTGCGCTCATTGATGGTGAATTCGGCACGTGCCAGCGAACGGGCGCGCGCGTTTTATACGGCCTGCGGCTTCGATGAAGAAGCGATCATGCACTTCAAAATCCGGTAATTTATGAAACGACTTTTGACCCTGATTGGCAGTCTGGCGGTGGTCGGGCTGTTGATGGCCGTGGTGACGTACCGATTCCTGCTACCGTTGTACAGCAACAGCCAAAGCAACAGCCTCGACCCGATAGCAAACTGGTTTCGTGATCCGGCATCACGACCGGGACTGACCACGCGCATGGAGGGGCAAGCCTGCCCCGGCGCACCGTTCATCCTGCCGTCGGATGGTTTCATCGGGCTGCTGTGGGATGATCCGGCGGGACCGTACACTGTGTTGGGGACGCACAGCGGCATCGACATCTTCGGGGATGGCGAAGCGGGGACGGTGCCGGTGCGAGCCGTTTATGACGGTTATCTGACGCGGCTGGATGAATGGCTGTCGACGGTGATCATCCGGCATGATGATCCGCTTGAGACAGGGCGCACCATCTGGACGTATTACACGCATATGGCTCCACGCGATGGCTCGGAGTCTTATATTGTGGAGGCTTTTCCGGCGGGGACGATTGAAGCGCCGGTGAAGCAGGGTGATCTGCTGGGGTATCAAGGGGAGTTCGCGGGAGCCGGACGCGCGCCGATCGGGCTGCACGTCCACTTCAGCATCGTGTTGAGCGAGGCTGACGGTTCGTTCAAGAATGAAGCCCTGACGGTTAATACACTCGACCCGTCACCTTACTTCGGGATGATGATGCGGATCAGCGATTGGCCGGAACGCCCGATTGGCTGCACATGAAAAAGTCTGTGGCGCTGGCGCTGGGTGTGGGGTGCATGGTGGCACTGACCGCGCTGACGGTGAGCGCACCGATGATCCCCGGTGATTGGGCGCGGCTGGATACATTTGGGAAATATATCCCAAACACCATTTTCTACGATTGGCCCCCTTATTTGGGACAAATAGGCCTGTGGCTCGGTGGAATGGCCGGATTGTGGGTCGGGCTGCGGCAGGAAAAAACCCGCATTATCCCAAATATCCCAAATCGGCGGCAGTTGTCAATCCTGATGGTGCTGGTCGTGGCGATTGGGCTGGGATTCGGGCTGCGGCTGCATGGGTTGGGCGGACTGCCGCTGCTGATTGATGAGATCGGGTTCGCGGCGCGGGCTTCGGATATGCTGCACGGACAGCACGTGCCCATTTTTGCACCGGGGCATAACGGCAATCCGGCTGTTTACTCGTGGATGCTGTCGGGGGTTATGGAATGGTTCGGGCAAACACGCTGGGCGATGCGCCTGCCGTCGGTGGTGTTCGGGACGCTGAGTATCGCGGCGGTTTATGCGCTGGGCAAGGCATGGGGAGGGCGGCGGTTGGGGGTGATGGCGGCACTGTTCACGGCAACCTACCCTGCTCATGTTCACTTCAGCCAACTGGCGCTGTATAACATTATTGATCCGTTTTTCGCGGCGCTGGCACTGGTGGCGCTGAGGCGGGCGCTGAAGGGAGGGCGGCAAGCCGATTTCGTGCTGGCGGGGATGCTGGGCGGTGTGGCACAGTATTTTTATCACGGTTCGCGGCTGCTGCTGGTGGTGATGGGCGTGCTGACAGTGCTGGCATGGTGGCAGGCGGCTGCACCGGCACGGCGCAGATTGGTGCAGCAGGCGGGGATGATGACCGGGGTGCTGGTGCTGGTGAGCCTGCCGCGATTCGCGCCACAGTTCAGCGCAGGACTGCCGGTAACGGGCAACCTCGACGGAATCCGGCTGCCGGCTGACGCGGCTGCGAACAGCGTGCGGGCGCTGCTGGCATGGGTGGGGCAAGCGGATGTTTCGCCGTTCTGGTTGAGCAGTATCCCGCTGCTGCCGCTGTTCGCGCTGCTGGCATGGGGCGCGGGGGTGATGTGGGCGGCGCGGCAACGAGGGGATGGACGGTGGGCGGCGCTGCTGATGATGCTGGTGCTGACAACGATTTTCGGCGGGATGATCTGGGCGGCAGCTCCGCTGTACGTGCGGTATATGACGGCGCTGCCAGCGCTGGCGCTGCTGGTGGCGGCGGGCATACAATCAGCGGGACGGTGGCGCCGGGTGCAAGCGGCGCTGCTGGCCGGCGTGGTGATGCAAGGAAGCTTGTTGAGCCTGCGGCATCCGGCAGAGGCAGCCAACAACCTTCCGGCAGGGCTGCGCGAGGCTGACGCACTGGCACAGGCGGCGGCTCGGCTGCCAACGGGGGAAGCGGTGGAACTGGTGGTGACGAGCGCGTTTGGCGACGTGGAACGGATCACGATTGCGGATTATGTGGCGGCTTACGGCGAGCGACGCGCGGTGAGCATCCGTGTGAAATGAGGTGGTGATATGGGACGGTTAGCAGGCAAAGTAGCCCTCATCAGCGGTGGCAATTCGGGAATCGGGCAGGCGACGGCGGCTCTATTCGCGGCAGAGGGCGCACAGGTGATGATCGCCGCGCGGGATATGACCAAAGCCGAAGCGACGCTGGAACGGATTGTGAAGGCAGGTGGTGAAGCGGATGTCATCAAATGCGATGTGCGGCAGGCGGAACTGTGTCAGCGGGCGGTGGACGCGACGTTAACGCGATTCGGACGGGTGGACATCGTGTTCAACAACGCGGGGATTGTGCCAATGGGCAGCGTATTGGAAACCTCGTTGGATGTGTGGCAGGATGTGCTGGCGACGAACGTGAGCGGGACATTCTTCCTGAGCAAGGCGGCGCTGCCGGTCATGATCGAGCAAGGGAGCGGGGTGATCGTCAACAACTGCTCGGATTGGGGTGTGGTCGGCGGGCATCATGCGGCGGCGTACAGCACCAGCAAGGGAGCAGTGGCACTGCTGACCAAGTCGATGGCGCTGGATCACGCGCGGCAGGGTATCCGCGTGAACGCGATTTGCCCCGGTGATACGTATGTGGAACGGTGGGACAGCCGCCGCCACGCCGAGCAGAGCAAAGCTGAGTGGATGGATTCGCTGGGGCGCGGCTTCCCGATGGGGCGGGTGGGCAGCGTGGAGGAAATCGCCAAGGCGGTGCTGTTCCTCGCCAGCGACGAGTCGAGTTATATGACGGGGCAACTGCTGGTGGTAGACGGTGGGAATACGGCGGGTGGAACCAGTGTGCAGTATTGAGCAGTGTGCGGCGAGACGATTATAATCGTGGCCGATTAGATGAAGGACACCGAGATGACCGCAGCACCCGACCCTATAGCACCGGATCAAGCACGAGACATTCTGGAAGCCGCAATCCGTGAGCGTTTAGGCGATGACTGGGATGATGAGGAGTCCGGTTGGACAATCGTGACCGGACACGATTATATGGCGCGGCTGACCCGTGGACGGCTGACGCTTGATTTTTATGTCGATCTGTTGGGGAATGTGCGAGTAGAACAATCCAACCGCGCTCCGGCGCTGGAAAGCGGACAACTGCTGCTCATGATGCTGCTCATCCTGTCTATCATCATCGCGCTGCTGATCGTGCGAATCATCAGTGGAGGCTAATTATGAACCGCTCATCCGCATTCATTATCCGGCAAGCTGTGCCAGCCGACCAAGCGGCAGTGGAGGTTTGCATCGAGGCTTCGTTCAGCAAGTGGGTGCCCAGTATGGGGATGAAACCGATGGCGCTGCTGGCGGATTATGAGGCGATGATCGGGCGACAGGTCACCTATGTAATCGAAAGCGGCACGACAACAGCCGGCGTGCTGCTTCTGTGGCCGGAGCAAGACTCGATGTACATCGACACGATTGCCGTGAATCCGGCGTTCCAGAAGCAGGGAATCGGGGCGCGGTTGATGAATTACGCGGAAGAACGAGCGCGCTCAGCCGGTTTGAATGCGATGACGCTCATCACGAACGTCAAGATGGAGGCTAACATCGCTTACTATCAACGGTGGGGATACCGCGAAACCGAGCGCAGAGAGGTCACGCCGGGGCGCGTCGCTGTCTTTATGCGGAAGTCGTTACAGGCGGAATGAGGTGATGCTGCACCGGTTGATCAAACACGACGCGGCACGGCTGGTCGGGCTGGTGGCAGTGGTGCTGCTGCTGGCGCTCCCCACCCTGACCTATCCGCCGGGGCGCGATCAGGGTGAGTTCGCCACTATCGGACGCGGCATCCTGAACGGACGTGTCCCGTACACCGAGTTATGGAATCCCAAGCCGCCCGCGATCTTCTATTTGTACGCGGGCGCAATGCAAGTGCTGGGGCAGACGAGTATGGCGCTGCGGGCACTGGACTTCGCAGCAGTACCGATCATCAGCGCGGCATTGTGGTGGATCGGGCGGCGGTTGTTCAACGCGGCAAGCGGCTGGTGGGTGGCGCTGCTCTTCCCTGCTTTTTACTTCAGCGAAACCTTCTGGACGCTGACACAAAACGATGGAATCGTGCTGGTGCCGATGGTGCTGGCGGTGGTGTGTTTGCTGAAGGCGCTGCCAGAGGGGAGCGGCCACCGAACCGTGTACGCGCTGCTGGCGGGACTGTTGTGTGGCTACGTGGTGTGGTTCAAGTACCCGTTCGCGTTATTCGGGGTATGGCTGGGGTTGAGCTATATCGGGCTGCGCTGGAAAGATCATTTCCCGCAGCGGCAGGATGGGCTGATCGTGGCGGCATTCCTCGTGGGAGGGGTGCTGACGGGGGGCGGCGGGGCGCTGCTCTTGATGCAGATGGGCGCGTGGGATGAATTCCTGTTGAGCGTCCGCGTGACGGCGCAGTACACCAGCCTGACGTTCAATCCGGCGGATATGGGCGACCTGATGCGGGTAGCAATCGGCTACCGGTGGGCGCAGTGGGGGCCGCTGATTGTGGCAGCGGTGACCGGCGCTGGTCTGGCCTTGATGAACCGGAAAACGAATCAACCACGGTCAAGGGCTTCATTCTGGCTGATCGTGGCATGGTTGGTGACAGGAATCATCATTATGGGGGTGCAGGCCAAAGGCTATGATTATCACTGGCTGCCGACGCTGCCGGCACTGGCACTGCTAGCGGCGGCAGGGCTGGAACGACTCCAGCGCACGATGCACGCCCGACCAGCCCTGTTGAAGGCGAGTAACGTGGTACTGGCAGCGGTGTTCTTAGGCATCATGATCGTCAACATCTGGCCGCGAACATGGGGCTACCTGAGCGGGCAGCAGGATCAAGCCCGTTATTACGATCAATTTGTGGCGGGCGCAGCGGATGAATTCAATGCGGGGGACTCGCTGCGGGTGGCGACGCTGCTGCGTGAACGGGTGGCCGCCGGGGATTCGCTGTATATCTGGGGCTTCAGGCCAGAGGTGTATTACCTGAGCGGACTCAACCCGGCGACACGTTTCATTTTCCAATTCCCGCTGGTGGGCAGTTGGTATCCACCTGAATGGCGGGACGAGAATGTGGAGACACTGTGGGCGGCCTTACCTCCTTACGTGCTGGTGCTGCAAGTGGATTATATGCCGTGGGTCACTGGCAGCAGTGATGACTCCAATACACTACTTCAGGAGTATACTGAACTCAATAATTGGTTGATTTATAATTACGAACGCGAAATGCAGATAGGACATTTCTTTGTATGGCACCGCAAACCATGACGGATATTCAAATCCGAACCGCACTTGAAACTGATTTGGAACAACTGACCGAACTCATTACGCCATTTGTCGAATCCGGCAAGCTGCTGCCGCGCACCTTTGATGAACTGCGCAGCCTGCTGCCCACGCTGTTTATCGCCGAACAAGGCGAGCGCATTGTGGGCTGCGCGGCGCTGGAAATTTACTCGTGGAAGCTGGCGGAAGTACGCAGTCTGGCCGTCGCCAGTGAGGTGCAGGGACAGGGTGTGGGGCGGCGGCTGGTACAGGCGTGCCTGGATCGGGCGCGCGCGCTGAACATTCTGGAAGTGATGGCGATCACCTCATCCGACGCCTTCTTCATGTCCTGCGGATTTGATTACACGCTGCCGGGTGAAAAGCGCGCGCTGTTCATGCAACTGCGTGACTTATGAGCGATTTGCTGCGAATCACGGTAGCGGAACTCTGCTTCACGGCGCGGTTAGAACGGGCGCTGGCTCCGGCCACCTGCGCGGCATTCGAAAAGCTCCTCCCCTACCAGCAGCAGATCATTCAAGCGCGGTGGAGCGGCGAAGCGGCGTGGATTCCGCTGGGTGATTTCCAAGTGGGGGTGGGTTTTGAGAACCACACCAGCTACCCTGCGCGCGGGGATATTCTGTTGTATCCGGGCGGCATCAGCGAGACGGAAATCCTCTTCCCTTACGGGAGCTGCGCGTTCGCCAGCAAAGCCGGACAACTGGCGGGGAATCACTTCCTGACGGTAATTGACGGGCGAGAACTACTGCCTGAACTGGGACGGATGGTACTGTGGCAAGGCGCTCAGCCGATCCGCTTTGAACGGCTGTAAAGCGATATAGAATCTCAGACAGCCTTCTCATGACTATCACACACTTCTCATACAGGGGCTTCAGAGTGAGAATGTAGATTATCTAAAATATCAACGCATCATATCCAAGTCAGTATGAGGTAGATGCGTTCGGCAGGGGGCAAAAATGATGATCGATGTCATGTTAGCAGGGTTGGTGGCCATCATGGTTTACATGACCCTCATTTGGGTCGCCAGCTTGCTGATGCATAACGCAGGCATCGTGGATGTGTTCTGGGGGCCGGGTTTTGTGCTGGCGGGCTGGGTGTATTTCTTCCTCACGCCACAAGGATACGCGCCCCGCAAATATCTGATCCTCGCCATGGTCACGATCTGGGGGCTGCGGTTAGGCTGGCATCTGGCGCGGCGCAACTTCGGCAAGGCCGAGGATTACCGTTATGCCAATTGGCGCGCATCGTATGGCAAGGCGTGGTGGTGGCGTAGTTTCTTCCAAGTCTTCATACTGCAAGGGCTGCTGATGTGGATCATCGCCACACCGCTGCTGGTGGCCCAGTACGGCAGCGAACCGACTGCGCTAACCCTGTTAGACGGGTTGGGCGTGGTGGTGTGGTTGGTGGGTTTCATCTTCGAGTCGGTGGGAGATTGGCAGCTCAAGCACTTCAAAGCTGACCCCACCAACAAAGGCAAGGTGCTGCGTACCGGCTTATGGCAATACACCCGCCACCCCAATTACTTCGGGGATGCTTGTGTGTGGTGGGGGCATTTCGGGGTGGCACTCAGTGTGCCGGGGGGCTGGGTGGTGGTGTTCGCGCCCGTCCTCATGACCTTCCTGCTGATGCGGGTGTCCGGCGTGACGCTGCTGGAGCGCAAACTTAAAAAGACGCGTCCGGAATATGCCGAGTATGTCGAAAGCACGAATGCCTTCTTCCCCGGCCTACCGCGCAAGAAATAGTTATTATGCCCTCTACTCATTTACTGGAACCGGAACGTCGCACGTTACACGGTCATTTTTCCCGCGACTTGAAACCTATCCTTACCATTCAACCGGGGGATACCGTCTGTTACCGAACACTCGATGCAAATTGGGGTTTGGAACCCTTCACCGGGGGCGAGTACACCCCGCGCCATGAAATGGAGGGCAGGCAACCTCAATTGGATGACGGTCACCCGCTCATCGGCCCGATTGCTATTGAGGGCGCGAGGGTCGGCCAGACTCTAGAAATCCAGATCAAGCGCGTAATACCGGGTGCATGGGGCTTCTGTCTAGCCGGTGGATGGCCAAGCAGGACTAACCAGCGCTTGAACATCATCCAACGGGGTATTGTACATGCTTGGACGCTCGATCCTCAGACCATGATCGGACGCAATCACCTCGGGCATACCGTACCATTACGCCCGTTTATGGGGGTCATGGGAATGCCACCAGATGAACCCGGCATTCACTCGACAATCCCGCCACGCCGCAGCGGTGGCAACCTAGACTGCAAAGAACTGGTGGCAGGGAGTACGCTTTACTTACCCATCGCGGTGCAGGGTGGGTTATTTTCGGTGGGGGACGGTCATGCTGCCCAAGGTGACGGCGAGATTAGTGGCACGGCAATTGAATGCCCGATGGAAATAGTCGAACTCACCTTTGATTTACGCGAAGACTTTCCTACCCATGCGCCCACCGCCCACACACCAGCGGGCTGGTTAACGATGGCATTTGACGAGGATTTGAACGAAGCAGCCTTCAATGCCGCAGAGTCAATGTTTAAGCTCATGGAATGGTTATATCAACTCGACCATTTGGACGCCATCGCCTTAGCCAGCACCGCGCTCGATTTACGCATCACGCAAATGGTAAACGAAAAGCGCGGCGTTCATGCCCTGCTGCCGCATGGTGTCCTACGTTAGAGCGAGACGATTTTGGCCGCGACCTTGAACTGTTTGGGGAACACGGGCAGGAAGTCCACGAGTTCCTTGTACTTGCCTTCTTCATGAGCTGTCAGGTAACGCCGCAGCACGCTGATCATACCCGGCAGTGATGTCATGCCGTGCATCTTGCGCTCCATCAGCACATAGGCATTGGTTTCCGCCTTGCTGAGGTGCTCTTCCAGATACAGGGCAGAAAGCGCCGCGGTGAACAAGGTGGTGAACTGTTCCTGCCACGAAGGATATTTGCTGCGGAACTGATCGCTCACAGGCAGCGGAGTCTCGCTGGCAGCGGCCACTGTTTCGGCATGATTGCGCAGATAGCCATGCAGCAGGATGCGGCTGAATTGAGCCAGCGAAGTACGATGAATGTAGCCGGCATCTTCATCGAACGGCCACGGCGGGCTGTCCCCCCACGCGAGACGAGGCGGCGCGATGCACACCAGTTCGTTATTGTAGCGCACCGTCACCTCGGCATCGGTCGGGTAGGAAATGTTGGGAACGAACACGAGAGTCTCGTCGACAGCGCCAAAGAAACGTTCCAGCACCGGTTTGAAGGTCACATCAGCAAAGACGTGACGCGACTCACTGTGGGCGGACTCCCACGCGGTTTCCTCATTTTTCCACCATTCCGCCAAACGCGACTCGCCGTAAAAATCCCGGAGCTGCCCCAACCAGTTGGGCGGCACCCAACCGGGGACTTCCGGCGTCTCCAAATCCGGCCAAGTGAGCGTGAGCGCGAAAGTGAACATGGCTTCGAGGGGCGCGCCACTATTGAGTAAACCCTGCATCGATTGCACAGCGGAATGTTCCTTGACGGGTTCAAGGAACTTGCGAGTCATGCGGCTGTGCGCGTGAGTGCCATGTGGGCGCCGATCCTGCGATTTTAACGGCCAGTCGGTAGCTGCCAACACTGCCGAAATCAAACGAACGCGATCATCGAGTCTGACGGTTATATCCTGCTGATTGGTCATGCCTGAACCTGAATACTCTGGGGATTAAACAGTATCACTGTAATTGTAGAGGGCAAATCCCATAGGGGCAAGAACAGGCATCTCAATTCTTGACTCGCGACTTCCACTTGGGACAGGTGTTATATCACACGAAGAAACTTATTAGCTCAGGATACGGTTAAACGATGCGTGTGGCTTTTTTTACGGAAACTTTTTTACCTAAAATTGATGGTATTGTCACGGTGACCTGTCTGCTGCTGGATCATCTGGAACGCTGCGGAATCGAAACCGTCATCGTTGCGCCGAAGATGGGCTGTAACCAATACCGGAGCACGCGGGTGATCGGTGTGCCGGGGGTGACGATGCCGCTCTACCCGGAACTCAAGTTCGGCCCGCCCACCTATTCAACCTACAGTCAGGTACGAGACTTCCAGCCGGATCTCATTCATGCGATTGGGCCGGCGCTGGTAGGTGGGCCGGGGTTGATCATGGCGAAGTGGCTGGGAATCCCGACGGTTGCCTCGTTCCATCTTGATCTTTCCAAGCTGGTTCATCACTTTAATATCGGATTCATCGAACCGGTCACTGACCTGTGGACAAAAGTAATTTTTAATCAAGCCGATTATGCTTTAGCGCCTTCCAAACAGGTGCAGCGGGAAATGCAAAGTATCGGGGTACGGAATGTCGGGTTGTGGCGGCGCGGGGTAGACGCGGAACGCTTCAACCCCCGTCATCGCAGCATGGCGATGCGCGAACGCTTATCCGCCGGGCACACAGATGACATCGTACTGCTGTACGTCGGGCGGTTGTCAGCCGAAAAACGGATCGCCGACCTCAAGCCACTGGTCGAGCAGATTCCGGGTGTGCGGCTGGCACTGGTGGGAGATGGGCCGGCGCGCGATGATTTACAGGCGCATTTCGCCGGAACGAACACCACCTTCATGGGCTATATGCAAGGCGAAGCGCTTTCACAAGCCTACGCCAGCGCCGACGTATTTGTGTTTCCGTCGGCGCTCGAATCATTCGGGCTGGTGGTGG